>NZ_JAQISV010000047.1:0-52356 GCF_048569675.1 Geodermatophilus sp. CPCC 206100 | reverse complement strand
TCATTCCGAACCCGGAAGCTAAGCCTCTCAGCGCCGATGGTACTGCCCTGGAGACGGGGTGGGAGAGTAGGACGCCGCCGGACAACCACTCGCGAAACGGGGGTCGGAGCCACGCGCTCCGGCCCCCGTTTCCGTGTTTCCTGCACCTCTCCCGGCACCGCTGGGGGCCCTGACGCGTGTCCGGGTCCCTGCGGTCGATGCCGCAGCAGACGATCAGCACCAGGCGGTGGCGGTGCCGGTCGGTCAGCGGCGCGGGCGGGGCTCCTTCGAGGTCGCGCCGACGTTGTCGGCGAGCCAGGTGTTGAGCGCGGCGACGTCCCGCCAGCTCGCACGGACCTCCTCCAGTGCCCGGCGGTCGTGCAACCAGTCCGCCGGCTCCCAGCGCCGGCTGGCGTGCAGCGCCTTGTGGCGGAGCAGGTCGAGGCGGGCGTCGTCGGCGGAGTAGCCGGACGGCACCCGCGTGAGCCGCTCGCCCCCGATCTCCCAGCCGGCCGCGGCCAGCCGGTCCACCTCCGCCTGCAACCGGGGGCCCTGCACGTCGTCGGCGACCGCGCGGCGATAGCGGGCCACCTGGTCGGACTCGAGCCGCCAGGCGCCCCCGGCCACCATCAGCCCGTCGGCCGACACCTGCACGTACCAGGCGCCGCTGCCGCGGCCCTCAGGGTGGACGACGGCACCCTGATGGGTCTTGTACGGCGTCTTGTCGGAGGAGAACCGCACGTCCCGGTACGGGCGGAACAGCTTCGCCGGGCCGAACTCCCCGGCGAGCTCGTCCACCAGGGCCTGGAGCGGTGCCTTCACGAGACTGTCGTAGGCGTCCCGGTGGCGGGTCCAGTAGGTCTTGCTGTTGTCGGCCTCCAGGCCCTCGTAGAACACCAGGCCCTCGTCCGGGAACCCCTCGAACGTCACGCGTCCTCCTCCAGCAGCGTGTGCCAGCGCGCCTCGCGCAGCGGTGCCGTCCCCGTGTCGAGCGTGCGCACCCAGCCGTCCGGCGCCCAGCCGGCCGACTCGTAGAAGCCTGCCGAGACCCGGTCCTCGTCGAGCAGCCAGGTCTGCAGGCGGGCGACGCCGCCGGCGCGGGCCAGGTCGGCGACCGCGGCCAGCAGCCGGCTCCCGTGGCCGCGACGACCCCAGCGCGGCTCGACCAGCAGGGCGGCCACCTCGGTCGTCGGGCCGGCGGGGTGCGCTCCGGCGCCGGCGGCGACCTCCGGCGGGCCGTAGGCGGCGAAGCCGACGACGGTGTCGCGCTCCACGGCCACGAGGACGCCGTGCGCGGGCGTCGGAGGCGCGGTCACCGCGGCCAGCCAGGAGGCGGTGACGGCGTCCTCGTCCCACTCGTCGAGGACCACGGCCGGCAGGACGGCGCGGTACGCCGTCCGCCAGGTGACGGTCTGCACCCGGGCGATCGCCGCGGCGTCGGCCTCGCGCGCCGGGCGCACCGACACCTCCGCGGTACCGGGCAGGCGCGGGAACGGGGAGGTCGGGTCCACGCGGGGCAGCGTAGGGGCCGGCGCGGACCTGTCGGACCCGCCCGGCAGGATCGACTGCCGTGACCGCTCCCGTCGCCGATCGGCTGCCGGCCGGGCTGGCGCGCCGCATCGCCCTCGCCGCGCAGGGGTTCGCCGAGCCGCGGCCGAGCGGAGTCGTCGACGGCCGCCACCTGCGGCGGATGACCTCGCGCCTGGCCGTGGTGCAGATCGACTCGGTGAACGTCCTCTCCCGGTCGCACTACCTGCCCGCGTTCAGCCGGCTCGGCCCCTACCGGCGCCGGGCGCTCGACGACCTGGCCGGACGCCGGGGGGAGCTGTTCGAGTACTGGGCGCACGAGGCCTCGTTCCTGCCGGTCCGGCTGCACCCGCACCTGCGCTGGCGCATGGCCGCCGCCGAGGAGCACGCCTGGGGTTCGATGGTGCGCATCCAGCGCGAGCGGCCGGGCTACGTCGCGGAGGTCCTCGACCGCGTCCGCGAGGGCGGGCCGCTCAAGGCCAGCGACCTCGCTGAGCCGCGGCCCGACCGGCCCGGCAGCATGTGGAACTGGCACGCCGGCAAGGTGGCGCTCGAGTGGCTGTTCTACTCCGGCGTCCTCACCACCCGCGGCCGGACGGCGGGGTTCGAGCGCGTCTACGACCTCACCGAGCGGGTGCTCCCCGCAGCGGTGCTGCAGACCCCGACCCCCGAGCCGACCGACGCGGTGCGCGAGCTGGTCCGGACGGCGTCCCGCGCGCTGGGCGTGGCCACCGAGCGCGACCTGCGCGACTACTTCCGGCTCCGGCCGGCGCCCGCCCGCGCCGCGATCGCCGAGCTGGTCGAGGCCGGCGAGCTGCTGCCGGTGGAGGTCGCGGGCTGGGGCGCGCCGGCGTGGCTGCACCCCGAGGCGCGGCGTCCCCGCTGGGTCCGGGCGCGGGCACTGCTGAGCCCCTTCGACTCCCTGGTGTGGGAGCGGCCGCGGGTGGAGCGCATCTTCGGCTTCCGCTACCGGCTGGAGATCTACACCCCGGCGGCCAAGCGGGTGCACGGCTACTACGTGCTGCCGTTCCTGCTCGGCGACCGGCTGGTCGCCCGCGTCGACCTCAAGGCCGACCGGCAGGCCGGCGTGCTGCGGGTCCAGTCCGCCTCCGCCGAGGAGGGCGTAGACCGCACCGAGGTGGCGGCCGCGCTGGCCGCGGAGCTGGAGCTGATGGCCGGCTGGCTGGAGCTGGACGCGGTCGTCGTGACCGAGCGCGGTGATCTGGCCGCCGACCTGAGCGCCGCGCGGGGATGGCGGTGAGCTCCACCTACGCTGGGGCCGTTGTCAGCGAGCAGACGGAGTGGGTCGTGGGGACAGACGCAGGGCCGGTCGACACGCAGTACGAGGACCTGCTGCGCCGCGTGCTCGATCAGGGCTCGCCCAAGCAGGACCGCACCGGGACGGGCACGGTGAGCCTGTTCGGGGAACGGCTGCGCTACGACCTCTCCGAGCGCTTCCCGCTGGTCACGACCAAGCGGGTGCACTTCCCGTCGGTGGCCTACGAGCTGCTGTGGTTCCTGCGCGGCGACTCCAACGTCGCCTGGCTGCGCGACCACGGCGTCACCATCTGGGACGAGTGGGCCTCCCCCGAGGGGGAGCTGGGCCCGGTCTACGGCGTCCAGTGGCGTTCCTGGCCGACGCCCGGCGGGGAGCACGTCGACCAGATCAGCACCGTGCTGGAGACCCTGCGCACCGACCCGGACTCCCGCCGGATGATCGTGTCGGCCTGGAACGTCGCCGCCCTGCCGGACATGGCGCTGGCGCCGTGCCACGCGCTGTTCCAGTTCTACGTGGCCGACGGCCGGCTGTCCTGCCAGCTCTACCAGCGCAGCGCCGACCTCTTCCTCGGCGTGCCGTTCAACATCGCCAGCTACGCCCTGCTGACCCGCATGGTCGCCGACCAGGTGGGGCTCGCGCCCGGCGACTTCGTCTGGGTGGGCGGTGACTGCCACGTCTACAGCAACCACGTCGACCAGGTCCGCGAGCAGCTGTCCCGGGAGGTGCTGCCCTTCCCGCGGCTGGAGCTGGCGCCCGCGCCGTCGCTGTTCGACTACACCTTCGAGCACCTCACGCTGACCGACTACCGCCACCACCCGGCGATCCGCGGCGCGGTGGCCGTGTGAGTGAGCCGGCCAGGTGACCTCCGGGCGGAGCACCGTCGGACTGGTCTGGGCG
This sequence comes from Geodermatophilus sp. CPCC 206100, assembly GCF_048569675.1. Classification (NCBI taxonomy): domain Bacteria; kingdom Bacillati; phylum Actinomycetota; class Actinomycetes; order Geodermatophilales; family Geodermatophilaceae; genus Geodermatophilus; species Geodermatophilus sp. CPCC 206100. The sequence goes on along the minus strand of NZ_JAQISV010000047.1, from coordinate 48,674 downwards.
CAGGCCTCCGGCGGCGTGATCGGCGCCGACGGCCGGCTGCCCTGGCACCTGCCCGAGGACCTCCGGCTGTTCCGGGCCCTCACCACGGGGACCACCGTCGTCATGGGCCGGCGGACCTGGGAGTCGCTGCCCGAGCGGTTCCGCCCGCTGCCGGGGCGGCGCAACGTCGTCCTGACCTCCGACCCGTCCTGGACGGCGGACGGCGCCACCCGGGCCGGGTCGGTCGCGGAGGTGCTGGCCGCGCAGGACGGCGAACTGTGGGTGATCGGCGGCGGGCAGGTCTACGCCGCGTTCCTGCCCTCGGCCGACCGGGCGGTGGTCACTGACATCGACACCACCGTCGCGGGGGACACCTGGGCGCCGGAGCTGGGCCCGGCGTGGCGGCGCGTGTCCCGCGACCCCCAGGAGGGCTGGTCGACGTCCACCACGGGGCTGCGTTACGCCGTGTCGGACCACCGACGCTCCACGACGGCGAGCCGCGGCGTCCCGGCTCGGTAGATTCTCCCCATGACCCGCGACCCCGCTCGGCCCTTCGGGCGCGTACTGACGGCGATGGTCACCCCGCTGGCCGACGACGGGTCGATCGACCTCGCCGGGGCCCAGGAACTGGCCGCCCACCTGGTCGACCGGGGTGGCCACGACGGCCTCGTCATCGCCGGCACGACGGGGGAGTCGCCGACCGTCAGCGACGCCGAGCAGCGCGCCGTCCTGGAGGCGGTGCTCGACGCGGTCGGGGACCGCGCCACCGTCGTCGCCGGCGTCGGGACCAACGACACCGCCCACTCCATCGACAAGGCCCGCGACGCCGAGCGGCTCGGCGCCCACGGCCTGATGGTCGTGACGCCCTACTACAACAAGCCGCCGCAGGCCGGTCTGCTGCGCCACTTCACGGCCGTGGCCGACTCGACGGACCTGCCGGTGATGCTCTACGACATCCCGCCGCGCGTCGTCGTCCCGATCGAGGTGGAGACCCTCGTCCGGGCGGCGGAGCACCCGCGGATCGTGGCGGTCAAGGACGCCAAGGGCGACCTGGGCGCGGTGGCCTGGACGATGGCCCGCACCGACCTCGCGTACTACAGCGGGGAGGACATGCTGAACCTCCCGCTGCTGGCGCTCGGCGCTGTCGGCGTCGTCAGCGTGGTCGGGCACGTGGTCGGTCCGCGGCTGGCCGAGCTGATCGCCGCGGTGGAGTCGGGGGACCTGGTGAAGGCGCGCTCGGTCAACGAGAGCCTGCTGCCGGTCTACACCGGCATCTTCCGCACCCAGGGCGTCATCCTGGTCAAGGCCGCGCTGCGCGAGTTGGGCCTGCCCTCGGGGCCGGTCCGGCCGCCCCTGGTCGACGCCACCCCCGAGCAGGTCGCCACCTTGCGCGCGGACCTCGCCGCCGGCGGGGTGGCTCTGTGACGGCTGGGGGCTCCCAGCCGCACCTGGACCTGCAGGCGCCGCCGCCGCTGCCGCGCGGCGGCCTGCGCGTCACGGCGCTGGGCGGGCTCGGGGAGATCGGCCGCAACATGGCCGTGCTCGAGTACGACGGCGCCCTGCTGGTGGTCGACTGCGGCGTGCTCTTCCCGGAGCCCGAGCAGCCCGGCGTCGACCTGATCCTCCCCGACTTCGGCGTGATCGAGCACCGGCTGGCCGACGTCGCCGCCGTGGTCCTCACCCACGGGCACGAGGACCACATCGGCGCCATCCCGTACCTGCTGCGGATGCGCGCGGACATCCCCCTGGTCGGCTCCCGGTTCACCCTCGCGCTGGTCAGGGCCAAGCTCCGGGAGCACCGGATCGACCCGGTGACGGTGGAGGTCGCGGCCGGCGACGACCACCGGGCGGGCGCCTTCTCCTGCGAGTTCCTCTCGGTCAACCACTCGATCCCCGACGCGCTGGCCGTCGCCGTCTCCACGCCGGCCGGGGTCCTGGTGCACACCGGGGACTTCAAGATGGACCAGCTGCCGCTGGACGGCGTCCTCACCGACCTGGGCGCGTTCGCGCGGCTGGGGCTGGAGGGCATCGACCTGCTGCTGGCCGACTCGACCAACGCCGAGGTCCCCGGCTTCGTCGTCCCCGAGCGGGCCATCGGGCCGGTGCTCGAGGACGTGTTCCGCCGGGCCACGCAGCGGCTGATCGTCTCCAGCTTCGCCAGCCACGTGCACCGGATCCAGCAGGTGCTCGACGCCGCCGAGACCCACGGCCGCAAGGTCGCCCTCGTCGGCCGGTCGATGGTCCGCAACATGGGCGTGGCCCGCGACCTCGGTCTGCTGCACGTCGCCCCGGGGCTGGTGGTCTCCCTCGACGAGGCGACGGCGATGCCGCCCGAGCAGGTCGTGCTGGTCAGCACCGGCTCGCAGGGGGAGCCGCTGTCGGCCCTGGGGCGCATGGCCCGCGGCGAGCACTCCCAGGTCACCATCGAGGCCGGCGACACCATCGTGCTCGCCTCGTCCCTGGTCCCCGGCAACGAGACCGCCGTCTACAAGGTCATCAACGGCCTGGCCCGGCTGGGCGCCACCGTCGTGCACAAGGAGACAGCGATGGTGCACGTCTCCGGGCACGCCCCGGCCGGCGAGCTGCGGACGTTGCTCAACGTCGCCAAGCCGCGGCACCTCATGCCGGTGCACGGGGAGTGGCGGCACCTGCGCGCCCACGCGGCCCTGGCCGAGCAGACCGGCATGGCGGCCGACCGGGTGCTGCTGGCCGAGAACGGCGTGGTCGTCGACCTCGTGGACGGCAAGGCCTCGATCGTGGGCAGCGTGCCGGTCGGCAACGTCTACGTCGACGGGCTCAACGTCGGGGACGTGGGGGAGGAGTCGCTGCAGGAGCGGCGCATCCTCGGCGACGAGGGCTTCGTGGCGCTCACCGTCGTCATCGAGCCCTCGACCGGCACCATCGTGCGGCCGGTGCACCTGTCCGCCCGCGGGTTCGCCGACGACCCGGCCGTGTTCGACCCGGCGCTGGCCCTGGTGGAGGACGCGCTGCGGCGCACGCTGGCGGACGGGGAGACCGACGCGCACCGGCTGTCGCAGGTCATCCGCCGGACCGTCGGCAAGTGGGTGTCGGACACCCACCGCCGCCGCCCCATGATCATCCCCACCGTCCTCGAGGTCTGAGCGGAGTGTGGGGGTGCAGGTTTCCTGCACTCCTACACTCCGCTACCGGACCTCGATGGGGGCGATGCCCTCCTCGGCGGGCAGGTCGAAGCCCCACACCTGCGCGTAGAACGACAGCTCGCCGTCCAGCGCCGCGCGGATGTTCTCCGCCCGCCGGAAGCCGTGCTGCTCGCCCGGGAACAGCCGGTAGGCGTGCGGCACCCCGCGTTCCCGCAGCGCCGCGACGATGGCCTCCGCCTGCTCGGCCGGCACGACGCGGTCCTCCTCGCCCTGGAAGACCGCGAGCGGGGTGTCGAAGGCGGCCACGTGCGACAGCGGGGAGCGCTCGGCGTAGACGTCGGCGCCCGCGGGCCAGGGGGCCACGAGCGAGTCCAGGTACCGCGACTCGAACTTGTGGGTGTCCGCGGCCAGCGCGGCCAGGTCGGCCACGCCGTAGTGGCTGGCGCCGGCGGAGAACACCCCGGGCCGCAGGCACAGCGCCGCCAGGGTCGTGTACCCGCCGGCCGACCCGCCCCGGATCGCCATGCGCGCCGGGTCCACCCGTCCGGTCGCGGCCAGGTGCCGGGCGCAGGCGACCACGTCGTCGAGGTCGACGACTCCCCAGTTGCCGCGCAGGGCCTCCCGGTAGCGCCGGCCGTAGCCGGTGGAGCCGCGGTAGTCGACGTCGGCGACGCAGAACCCGCGCGAGGTCCAGTACTGCACCTGGAGGCTGAGCACCGGGACCGCCGCGGCCGTGGGCCCGCCGTGGACGACGACCAGCAGCGGCGGCAGCCCGCCGGCGGGTGCCGCCGCCTCCGGGTTGGTGGGCGGGTAGACCAGTGCGTGCGCGGTCGCGATGCCGGTGCCCCGGTCCGGGGTCGGGAACGAGACGTGCTCGGGGCGGGAGAACCAGGCCGGGTCCAGGCCGAGGTCCCGAGCGGGCCGCAGCACCTCCGCGGCGCCGTCGCCGGCCGCGACCCGCAGCACCACCGGCTCGCTCGACGGGCTGCCGGCCACGCAGACCACGGCGTTCCCGGCGGCGGTCACGTACCGGAACGCGCTCGCCGGGACGTCGAGCTCGCGCAGGCCGCCCCCCGTCCCGAGCACGGCCAGCCGGTCGGCGCCCTCGCGCGCGACCGCCAGCACCACCCGGCCGTCGTCCAGCGGCGCGACACGGCGTCCGCCGAACCCCCACTGCGGGCCGGCGATGTCGGCCTGCAGGTCGAGCACCAGCTCGGCGGAACCGCCGGGCCGCCACCGGAACAGCGACCAGAACCCGGTGCGGTCGGCGCAGAACCACAGGGTGCCGTCGGCGGCCCAGACCGGCTGGACGACGGACTCCGCAACACCGTCGCCGGACCGGCCGCCGGCCACGACGGTCTCGGTGCCGTCGGCGGCGCGCACGACGAGCTGGGCGGCGTCCCACGGCATGTCCGGGTGGTCCCAGCGCAGCCAGGCGAGGAACGCACCGTCCGGGGAGCGGCGCGGGTCGGAGACGAAGTCGGGGCCGCTCACCAGCAGCTCGACGTCCCCGTCGGGGCCGATCCGCACGATCTCGTTCAGGACGTCGGCGGCCGCTCCGCCCGGGGGGTGGGTCTCGCGGACGGCGAGCAGGCCGCCGGCGTCCGGCGTCAGGTCGGCGTACCGGACGCCCGCGGCGAGCTCCGGCTCCGGGGTGACCGCGACCGGCTCGCCGGCCCCCGGGTCCAGCCGGTACAGCCGCTGGTCGGCGAACTCGGTGAACCACAGGACGCCCCCGGCCACGGTCCACGCCGCTCCGCCGTACTCGTGCACGCGGGTGCGGGCGTTCCACGGCGCGGGGAGGGCGTCGGACACCGCGCCGTCCGCGCCGCGGCGCACCAGCGCCGACCGGCCGCCCTCCTCGGGCCGCGACTCGGACCACCAGACCTCCGCGCCGTCGACGACCACCTCGCCCAGCCGTGCGGCGGTGCGCACGACGAGCTCCGAGGTGATCGGGGTGGGCCAGCTGCCGTGGGGGAGGGGCTGCGCGCTCGACACACGGGCACCGTAGGTGGCGGACACGATCGCCCGCCTGCCGTCGCGGCGGACCTGCGGCGCTTACGGTCTGACGCATGCCTGCTCGCACGACGACGACCCGCTCGTCGGGTCGGTCGCCGGCGCGCGGCCGCTCCGGATCCGGGTCGACCGCGTCCCGGAAGCGCCCGCCCGCGAAGCGTCCCGCGACCGGAGGGCGCAAGCCCGCGGCCCGCAAGCCCGCGCCGAAGAAGTCCGGCCCCGGTCTGTGGGGTGTCATCAGCGGTGGCTGGTCCCTGCTGGCCCGGGGCGCCGGCGGCCTGGCCCGCTCGGTCGCCCGGCCGGACGAGGCGGAGCCGCTGGCTCCCGAGCACCGCCGCGACGGGGTCGGCCTGGCGGTGCTCGGTCTCGCCGTCGTCCTGGGCGCGGCCGCGTGGACCAACGGGATCGGCCCGGTCGGTGCCGGGCTCGCCGACGGCGTGCGCTGGATCGTCGGCTCGCTGGTCCTGGTGCTGCCGGTCGTGCTGTTCGCCGGGGCGCTGCGACTGCTCCGCCGCGGCCCCCACCCGGAGGCCCGCGGCCGCCTGGTGATCGGCTGGCTGTGCCTTGTCGTGTCGGTGCTGGGCATCGCGCACGTCGTGGGGGAGCCGGCGGTACCCGCCGAGGGGCGCCCCGGCACCGGCGGGCTGATCGGCTGGGCGGCGGGCACGCCGCTCACCGCCGGCGTCGGCAGCATCGTCACCGTCGTCCTGCTCGTCCTCATGGCCTTCTTCGGGCTGCTCGTGCTCACCGCGACGCCGGTGCACCAGATCCCCGAGCGCCTGCGCGAGCTCGGCGACCGCCTCCTGGGCCAGTCGCACGACGACGACGGGTACGACGAGGACTGGGACGACGAGGACGACGAGCCGGTCGAGGCGCCCGCCCCGCGCGGCCGCCGGCGGTCCCTGTCGGACGACCTCATGGACACCGGGCCCGTCGACGGGCTCCCGGCCATCGACCACGGGGCCTACGACGAGGCGCCCGAGGCGGTGTACGTCGAGCCGGTCTCCGAGCCGCCCGCGCCGCGCCGGCCGGTGGTCGACCGCACCGCGCCCCCCGAGGACCTCGAGCCGATCACCGAGCCCGAGCAGCTGCGCATCGAGCCGGTGGAGGGCGAGTACACGCTGCCCTCGGTCAGCGTCCTGCGGCCCGGCGATCCGCCCAAGAAGGGCTCGGCGGCCAACGACGCGGCGATCGCGGCGATCACCGGCGTGCTCGAGCAGTTCAACGTCGACGCCGCCGTCACCAGCTTCACCCGCGGCCCGACGGTCACCCGCTACGAGATCGAGCTGGGCCCGGCGGTCAAGGTCGAGAAGATCACCGCGCTGACCAAGAACATGGCCTACGCGGTGGCCAACGACAACATCCGCATCCTGGCGCCGATCCCGGGCAAGTCCGCCGTCGGTGTCGAGGTGCCCAACGTCGACCGCGAGATGGTGAGCCTCGGCGACGTCCTGCGCTCGCAGGTGGCCAAGCAGGACCCGCACCCGATGCTGGTCGGACTCGGCAAGGACATCGAGGGCGGGTTCGTCTGCGCGAACCTGGCGAAGATGCCGCACCTGCTGGTGGCCGGTGCCACCGGTGCCGGCAAGTCCAGTTGCGTCAACTCGCTGCTGACCTCGCTGCTGCTGCGGGCGACGCCCGAGCAGCTGCGGATGATCCTGATCGACCCGAAGATGGTCGAGCTCACGCCCTACGACGGCATCCCGCACCTGATCACGCCGATCATCACCGACCCCAAGAAGGCGGCCACCGCGCTGGCCTGGCTGGTCGAGGAGATGGAGCAGCGCTACCAGGACATGCGGGCCACCGGCGTCCGGCACATCGACGACTTCAACCGCAAGGTGGAGCGCGGCGAGATCGTGGCGCCGCCGGGCAGCGAGCGGGTGTACCGGCCCTACCCGTACATCCTCGCGATCGTCGACGAGCTGGCCGACCTCATGATGGTCGCCCCCCGCGACGTCGAGGAGTCGATCGTCCGGATCACCCAGAAGGCGCGTGCGGCCGGCATCCACCTGGTGCTGGCCACGCAGCGGCCCTCGGTCGACGTCGTCACCGGCCTGATCAAGGCCAACGTGCCCTCGCGGCTGGCGTTCTCCACCTCCAGCCTCACCGACAGCCGGGTCATCCTCGACCAGCCGGGCGCGGAGAAGCTCATCGGCATGGGCGACGCCCTGTTCCTGCCGATCGGCCAGGGCAAGCCGATGCGCGTCCAGGGTGCCTACGTCTCCGACGGCGAGATCGAGGCCGTCGTCGAGTTCACCAAGCGGCAGGCCGAGCCGGAGTACCGCGAGGAGGTCTTCTCCGCCGCCGAGGGCGAGAAGAAGGAGATCGACGAGGACATCGGCGGGGACCTCGAGCTCCTGGTCCAGGCCGTGGAGCTCGTCGTCACCAGCCAGTTCGGCTCGACGTCGATGCTGCAGCGCAAGCTCCGGGTGGGCTTCGCCAAGGCCGGCCGGCTCATGGACCTCATGGAGAGCCGCGGCATCGTCGGGCCGTCGGAGGGCTCCAAGGCCCGCGACGTGCTGATCAAGCCCGACGAGCTGGAGTCGGTGCTGTTCACCCTGCGCGGCGGCACGCTCAGCGAGGCCTGACGCCCCACCCTCCGGGTGGAGCCGGGCGGGGAGGTCCGAGTCACTCGCGAGTTCCCGTCCGGTCGCGGCGGTCCGACTACGATGGGGCGGTGACAGCCCTGCCCGACCCGGCCCGCAAGGTGGCGGTGGTGACCCTCGGGTGCGCCCGCAACGAGGTCGACTCGGAGGAGCTGGCCGGCCGCCTGGCCGCCGGCGGCTACGAACTGGTCGAGGACGCCGACGACGCCGACGCGGTGCTCGTCAACACCTGCGGGTTCATCGAGTCGGCCAAGAAGGACTCCGTCGACGCGATCCTCGCCGCCACCGACTCCGGCGCCGAGGTGATCGCCGTCGGCTGCATGGCCGAGCGGTACGGCTCGGAGCTGGCCGGCGCGCTGCCGGAGGCGACGGTCCTCGGCTTCGACGACTACGCGGCGATCGGTGACCGGCTCGACGACGTCCTCACCGGGCGCCCGCTGGTGCCGCACGACCCGCGGGACCGGCGCACCCTGCTGCCGATCAGCCCGACCGCCCGCACCGCGGCGGTGGGCGCGGTCGACGCCCCCGCGATCCCCGGGCACGGGTGGCTGCAGCGCCGCCGGCTGGCGAGCGGCCCCTCGGCCGCCCTGAAGCTCGCGTCCGGCTGCGACCGGCGCTGCGCCTTCTGCGCCATCCCCACCTTCCGGGGCGCCTTCGTCTCCCGTCCCGCGGCCGAGGTCCTCGGCGAGGCGGAGTGGCTGGCCGGGCAGGGCGTCACCGAGCTGGTGCTGGTCAGCGAGAACTCCACGTCCTACGGCAAGGACCTCGGGGATCTGCGCCTGCTGGAGCAGCTGCTGCCCCGGCTGGCCGCTGTCGAGGGCATCGCCCGGGTCCGGGTGGCCTACCTGCAGCCGGCCGAGCTGCGGCCGGGGCTGCTGGAGGCCATCGCGACGACCGACGGCGTCGCCCGCTACTTCGACCTGTCGTTCCAGCACTCCTCGCCGGCCCTGCTGCGCCGGATGCGCCGGTTCGGCGGCACCGACGACTTCCTCGCGCTCATCGCGCGCGCCCGGGCGCTGGCGCCCACCGCCGGCTTCCGGACCAACGTGATCCTCGGCTTCCCCGGGGAGACCGAGGCCGACGTCGCCGAGCTCGAGCGGTTCCTCGTCGAGGGTCGGCTCGACGCGGTCGGGGTGTTCGGCTACTCCGACGAGGAGGGCACCGAGGCCGCCACGCTGCCGGACAAGCTGGACCAGGCGGAGGTCGACGCCCGGGTCCGGCGGATCACCGACCTGGTGGAGGAGCTCACCGCCCAGCGCGCCGAGGACCGGCTGGGCGAACGAGTCGAGGTGCTGCTCACCGAGGACCTCGCCGCCGAGGAGGGAGAGGGCACGTGGCTCGGCCACGCCGCCCACCAGGACCCCGAGGCGGACGGGACGACGACGCTGCGCGGGGTGCCGGCCGGTGCGGTCGCCGGTCAGGTGGTGACCGCCGAGGTCGTCGCCACCGAGGGCGTGGACCTGGTCGCGACCGCCCTGGTACCCGCGGTGAGCGCATGAGCGCTCCGGCGGACCCGGCCGCGACCCCGCCGCAGTCGGCGCGGGTGGTCAACCTCCCCAACGGCCTCACCGTGCTGCGGCTGGCCGTGGTGCCGGTGTTCGCCGTCCTGCTGCTCACCGACGGCGGCACGGACGAGGCGCAGCGCTACTGGGCCACGCTGTTCTTCGCGCTGGCCATCATCACCGACCGCTACGACGGGATGATCGCCCGGCGCAGGGGCCAGGTGACCGAGTTCGGCAAGCTCGCCGACCCCATCGCGGACAAGGCCCTGACCGGCACCGCGCTCATCGGGCTGTCGGTGCTGTCGCTGGTGGCCTGGTGGGTGACGCTGGCGATCCTGGTCCGCGAGGTGGGGGTCACCCTGCTGCGCTTCTGGGTGATCCGGCACGGGGTGATCGCGGCCAGCCGGGGCGGCAAGGCGAAGACCGTCGTCCAGGCGCTGGCGATCGGGCTCTACATCCTGCCGCTGGAGGGCGTGCTGGCCAGCGCGCGCTGGTGGGTCATGGCGGTGGCGCTGGTCCTCACCATCGTCACCGGCCTGGACTACGTCTACCGGGCCCTCACCCTGCGCCGGACCAGCGCCCGGGCGATGCGCGCGGCGGCCGCCCGCCGGGCCGCCGGGCCGACCGGCGGCGACCGCTCCGACGCGGCCGCCTGAAACAGGACCCCGTCCTCCCCACCCTTCGCAGGCTCAGGCCGGGACCCGGGACGGGGCCAGGAGCCGAGGCGGGCCCGGCTCGGGCGGCGGGAAGGGGCGTCGGGCCCCGGGCGTTACGCCGAGAGCGGACGCGCCAGGGATGGCGCGGTGCCCGTCGGTGGCGCCGCGTACCGTGAGCGCACGGCACCCTCCGGGAGCCGCCGCTTCCGCACAGGCAGGACAGGAGACGGCCATGACGCTGCTGCGCACAGAGCTCGGGACGACCCTGCGCGGCCACCGGCTGCGCCAGCGGCGGACGCTGCGCGACGTCTCCGGAGCCGCCCGGGTGAGCCTGGGCTACCTCTCCGAGGTCGAGCGGGGCCAGAAGGAGGCCTCCTCGGAGCTGCTCGCCTCCATCTGTGACGCCCTCGACCTCGAGCTAGCCGACCTCCTCGCCGAGGTCAGCCTCGGCCTGCGGGGTGACCGGGTGCGGGTCCGCCCGCTGGCCCCCGCGCAGGCCGATGCCCCGGCCGAGGAGCTGGCGGCCCAGGCGTCCGTCGAGCAGCCGGTCGCCGAGCCGGCGCTGGCTCTCGTCGGTGGACCGGCGGCCAGGTCCGCCGGGCGCCCGGGCGAGGCGGTCTCGCTGGCGGCCTGAGCCGCGCGCGTTCCGCGACACGGCGCCGGCGTCCTTGACGCGGGGCCACCGCGCTGCCAGACATGGCACCCATGGCGACGGTCGGATCGGTGCCCGCGCGACCCGCGGGGTGGACGCCGCACGCTCCGGCGCACCGGCCCGGCGCGCACACCCGCGCGGGCAACGCCATGAACCGGACCCGCGCCGGCCTGCTCGAGGGTGCGGCGCGGGCGATCGCCGGGAGCGGGCTGCGGCGCAGCACCATGCAGTCGGTCGCCGCCGCCGCGGGGGTGGCCAAGGCGACGCTGTACAACCACTTCCGCACCAAGGACGAGGTGGTCCGCGCGCTGCTGGCCGCGGAGCTGGACCGGCTGGCTGCCGTGGCCGCCGGCCTGCCCCCGGCCGCGGCGCTCGGTGCCCTGGCCGACGAGGTCGCCGGGCACCCCGTGCTGCGCCGGCTGGCCGCCGACGAGCCGGAGGCGCTGACCGCCCTGCTGGCCGCCGCACCGGATCGGTGGGGCGAGGTGACCGGGCGGCTGGCCGAGGCGCTGCGGACCGACGCCGCCACCGCCGAGGTGGTCGCCCGGTGGCTGGTCGGGGTCGTCCTGCAGCCGGGGGAGCCCGCGGGCCGGGCCGCCGCGGCCGGCCGCCTCGCCGCCCTGCTCGACGCCGTCGCACCGCCGTCCTGACCGCGCGGGCGGCGTACGGAGCGGCGTGGCATCGTGGCACTCCGACGCCGCCGCTCCCCGGTGACGGTCGGCTGCTGGCCACCAACGGAGGTCGCCATGCGGTACCTGTTCCGCCCGCCCGGCACCGACGGCCACGGGCTGCTGTCCCTGCCGTGGCACGAGCCGCTCGAGGAGTGGGACCCGGAGCTCCTGCTGGAGGTCCCGCAGCGGGGCATCTCGCGGCACGTCGTCCGGTTCGTGGCCGAGCAGGGGCAGGTCTTCGCCCTCAAGGAGATCGCCGAGCCGCTGGCCCGTCACGAGTACGCCCTCCTGGGGGAGTTCGAGGAGGAGGGGCTGCCGGCGGTCTCGGTCCTGGGCATCTGCGTCGACCGGCCACACGGCCAGGACGCGATCCTGGTGACCCGGTACCTCGAGTACTCGATGTCCTACCGGTACCTGTTCTCCCGGGCGCACGGCGAGCACTCGGCCGACCAGCTGCTCGACACGATGGTGGTGCTGCTCGTCCGGTTGCACCTGGCGGGGGTGTTCTGGGGGGACTGCTCGCTGTCCAACACCCTCTTCCGCCTCGACGCCGGCACCCTCGCCGCCTACCTGGTCGACGCCGAGACCGTCGAGCGGCACCCGCGGCTGACCCCCGGCCAGCGCAACTACGACGTCGACCTGGCCCGCGAGCGGGTGGGGGCCGAGCTGCTCGACCTGCAGTTCGGCGGCATGCTGCCTGCGGAGATCGACCCGATCGAGGTCGCCGACAGCCTGCCCCCGCGGTACCAGGCGCTGTGGGACGAGGTGACCCGCGAGGAGGTCTTCCGGCAGGACGAGCAGCGGTACCGGGTGGCCGAGCGGCTGCAGCGGCTCAACGACCTGGGGTTCGACGCCGGGGAGGTCGAGCTGGTCACCCTGCCGGACGGGGGCGTGAAGCTGCGGGTGGAGACCCGCGTCGCCGAGCCGGGGGGCAACCGGCGCCAGCTGTTCCGGATCACGGGGCTCGAGGTCCAGGAGAACCAAGCGCGGCGGCTGCTCAACGACGTCCGCGCCTTCCGCGCCTACCTCGAGCAGAAGAGCGGCGGCCCGGTCGCCGAGACCGTCGCCGGGTACCGGTGGCTGGCCGAGGTCTACCAGCCCGTGGTCGACGCGATCCCGACCGAGCTGGCCGGTCGGCTGGAGCCCGCCGAGGTCTTCCACGAGGTCCTGGAGCACCGGTGGTTCCTCTCGGAGAAGGCCGGTCGTGACGTCGGGACGACGGCGGCGGCGCGCTCCTACGTGGAGACCGTGCTGCCCCACACACCCAAGGAGATGACGACCCCGTCGGCCTTCCTCGGCGGGCGCGGCTGAGCCGGATCGGCAGCCGGACGTACCCGGGGTCGGGCGCGTCGAACGCGCACGTCAGAGACGGTAACGAGGCTGTTTCGTTCGAGTTGACAGCCCCTGTGGCCTGGGCCACGGTACGAAAACCGCGGTGACCGCAGGGTGACCGCTCGCCAACGGAGGCGATGACGGGTGTTGAACACAGGAAGGTCACCCTGGGAGCAGTCCGCTCCCACGGGGGTGATGGCGCGGGGACGGTCCCGCCGGGCGCTGGGGAGCGTGGCCGCCGGGTTCGTCCTGGCCGGCACGCTGGCGGCCTGCGGGGGTGGTGACTCCGGAGGGCCCCCGACACTGAACTGGTACATCAACCCGGACGCCGGGGGGCAGGCGGAGATCGCCGCGCGGTGTTCGGAGGCGTCGAACGGGGCGTACACGCTCTCGACGTCGATCCTGCCGCGGACGGCGGCCGGCCAGCGCGAGCAGCTGGTCCGCCGCCTGGCGGCCAACGACACCTCGATCGACATCATGAGCCTCGACCCGCCGCAGATCCCCGAGTTCGCGTCGGCCGGCTTCCTGGCCCCGGTGCCGGAGGACGTGGCCGAGCGGGTGACCGAGGGCGTCGTGCGGAGCGCGGTCGAGCAGTCCACCTGGGAGGACGAGCTGGTCGCCGTCCCCTTCTGGGCCAACACCCAGCTGCTGTGGTACCGCAAGTCGGTGGCCGAGGCCGCCGGCCTGGACATGACCCAGCCGGTCACGTGGGACCAGCTGATCGAGGCGGCGCAGGAGCAGGACGTGCTCATCGGTGCCCAGGGCGCCCGCGCGGAGTCGCTGACGGTGTGGATCAACGCGCTGATCGAGTCCGCCGGGGGGTCCATCATCGAGGAGAACTCCGAGGACCCCGAGCAGATCCAGCTCGGCCTCGACTCGGAGGCGGGCCAGCGGGCCGCGGAGATCATGAACGCGGTGGCCACGTCCGGCCAGGTCAGCCCGGCCTTCTCCACGGAGAACGAGGACGCCGGGGCCACCGGGTTCGAGGGCGAGGACGCCGGCTTCCTGGTCAACTGGCCGTTCATCTGGTCACGGGCCCTGGCCGCCGTCGAGGCGGGGACGATGGACCCGTCCGTGCCGGAGGACTACGGCTGGGCGCTCTACCCCCGGGTGGAGGCCGACGAGCCCAGCGCGCCGCCGCTGGGCGGGATCAGCCTCGCCATCAGTGACCTCACCGATGACCCCGCTCTCGCCTACGAGGCCGCCGAGTGCATCGTCTCGGAGGAGAACCAGGCCTACTACATGACCACCAACGGCAACCCCGCCGCACTGGCGTCGGTCTACGACGATCCCGAGGTGCTCGAGCTCTACCCGCAGGCGCCGGTGATCCTGGAGTCCCTGGACCTGGCGGCACCTCGGCCGCAGACCCCCTACTACAACGAGATCACCGTCGGCCTCCAGCGTGCGTACCACCCGCCGGCGTCGGTGTCCGCGGACACCGGCCAGGCGGCGGAAGAGCTCATCTCCGCGGTTCTGGCGAAGGAGCAGTTGCTGTGAGCATGCAGACGACGCTCGCCCCCGGCGAGACGAGCAAGGCCGCCGACGGTCCGGCACCGGGGATCAGTGACCGGTCCCGCTCGGAGCGGAAGCTGGGCTGGATGCTCGCCGGACCGGCGTTCGCAGTGATGCTCCTGGTCACCGCCTACCCGATCGCCCAGGCGATCTACGACTCGCTGTTCGACTTCCGGCTGACCGACCCGGAGAACCGGTCGTTCGCCGGGCTGGGCAACTACGCGGTCATCCTCAGCGACACGCTGTGGTGGCGGTCGCTGGGGGTGACGCTGCTCATCACCTTCATCACCGTGGCCGTGGAGCTCGTCCTCGGCTTCGCCCTGGCGCTGGTGATGTCCAAGGCGCTGGCGGCGGTCCGGCCGCTGGTCCGCGCGGCCATCCTCATCCCGTACGCGGTCATCACCGTCGTCTCGGCGTTCGCCTGGCAGTTCGCCTTCGACATCGACTCCGGTTTCGTGAACTCGTGGTTCGCGTGGCTGCCGGGCATCTCGGGCGACACCGACTGGTTCGGCGGCTTCGGCTCCTCGCTGCTGGTCGTCTGCCTGGCCGAGATCTGGAAGACCACGCCGTTCATCTCGCTGCTGCTGCTCGCCGGGCTGGCGCAGGTGCCCGAGGTGCTGCAGGAGGCGGCGAAGGTCGACGGCGCGACCCGGTGGCAGCGGCTGTGGCGGGTGACCATCCCGAACATGAAGGCGGCGATCATGGTCGCCCTGCTGTTCCGGACCCTGGACGCGTTCCGGATCTTCGACAGCATCTTCATCATGACCGGCGGGGCGAACAACACCGAGTCGGTGTCGTTCCTGGCCTACCGGCAGACCATCGCCCGGCTCGAGATCGGGCTGGGATCGGCGGTGTCGGTGTTGCTCTTCCTGGCGGTGGTGCTCATCGCCTTCATCTTCATCAAGGGCTTCAAGGTCGACCTGGCCCAGGCGAGGGGTGAGTGATGTCGGGTCGCAGCAAGGCCTGGTGGATCATCGGGTCGATCCTGATCATCGTCTACTGCCTGTTCCCCATCGCCTGGATCGTGTCGGTCTCCTTCAAGGCGCCCAGCGACCTGGCCAACGGGTCGTTCCTGCCGACCCAGCCGACCTGGGAGAACTACTCCCTGATCCTCACCGGCGGGGCCAGTGATCTGTTCCTGCCGGCGCTGCGCAACTCCTTCGGCATCTGCCTGATCGCCACCGCGATCTCGTGTCTGCTGTCGATGTTCGCGGCCTACGCCATCGCCCGGCTCGACTTCCCGGGGAAGAAGCTGATCCTGTCCACCGCCCTGGGCGTGGCCATCTTCCCGGTGATCTCGATCGTGACGCCGCTGTTCAACCTGTGGCGCAACATCGGCCTCTACGACACCTGGCCCGGGCTGATCATCCCCTACCTGTCGCTCACCCTGCCGATCTCCATCTGGACCATGTCGGCGTTCTTCCGCGAGATCCCGTGGGAGATGGAGCAGGCGGCCCAGGTGGACGGCGCGACGACCTGGCAGGCCTTCCGCAAGGTGATCGTCCCGCTCGCCGCACCCGGGGTCTTCACCACGGCGATCATCGCGTTCTTCATCGCCTGGAACGACTTCATCTACGGCATCTCGCTCACCTCGACCAGCGCGGCCCGGCCGGTGCCGGCAGCGCTGGGCCTCTTCACCGGCGCCTCGCAGTTCGAGGAGCCGACCGGGGCCATCTCCGCGGCGGCGGTCATCGTCACCATCCCCGTCGTGGTCCTGGTCCTCCTCTTCCAGCGGCGCATCGTCGCCGGCCTCACCAACGGCGCGGTCAAGGGCTGACACCGGTGCTGCGCACCCCACCCACCCAGCGAGGGGACATCTGAGATGGCATCGATCGAGATGCGGAACATCGTCAAGCAGTACGGCGACGGCTACCCGGCCGTGAACGACGTCAGCTTGGACATCGCCGACGGGGAGTTCATGATCCTGGTCGGGCCCTCCGGCTGCGGGAAGTCGACCCTGCTCCGGATGATCGTCGGCCTGGAGGACATCACCAGCGGCGACATGGTCATCGGCGGCAAGCGCGTGAACGACCTCGCGCCCCGCGACCGCAACCTGTCGATGGTCTTCCAGAACTACGCGCTCTACCCGCACATGACCGTCTACGAGAACATCGCGTTCCCGTTGCGGCTGGCCAAGATGCCCGACGACGAGGTGCGCCGCCGCGTCACCGAGGCATCCGACGTGCTCGAGCTCAAGGACCACCTCGAGCGCAAGCCGGCCAACCTCTCCGGTGGCCAGCGCCAGCGCGTCGCGATGGGGCGGGCCATCGTGCGCCAGGCGGAGGCGTTCCTCTTCGACGAGCCGCTGTCGAACCTCGACGCCAAGCTGCGCGGCCAGATGCGCACCGAGATCTCCCGCCTGCAGCGTCGGCTGGGCATCACCACCGTCTACGTCACCCACGACCAGACAGAGGCGATGACCCTCGGCGACCGGGTCTGCGTCCTGCGCAAGGGCAAGATCCAGCAGGTCGCCTCGCCGCGCGAGCTCTACGAGCAGCCGGTCAACCTGTTCGTCGCCGGCTTCATCGGCTCCCCGCCGATGAACTTCCTGCCGGCCACCCTGGAGGGCTCGAACCTCTCGACGCCCTTCGGTCCGATCCAGCTCGACGAGGCACGGGCGGCCAAGGTGCGCGGGCGTGACCTGCTGCTGATCGGCATCCGGCCGGAGTACTTCGAGGACGCCTCACTGGTCGACGAGGCGAAGCGCCCGCACGGGTCGGTCTTCCGGGCCCGGGTGGACGTCACCGAGTGGCTGGGCGACTCGCAGTACGCCTACATCCCCTACGAGGCGCCGGAGCAGATCCGCAACCAGCTGCGCGAGCTGTCCCGCGAACTGGACGCCGAGGAGCTGCGCACCCAGGCGATCGTCTCCATCGACGCGACCAGCCGGATCCGGGAGGGCCGCGAGGCCGAGTTCTGGCTGGACACCCGCAAGGCGCACGTCTTCGATCCGCAGACCGGCGAGAACCTCACCCGGGACGCCGAGGCCGGTGCCCGGCTGACGCAGATGGCCACCGAGGACCGGGAGGAGCAGGTCCAGGAGGCGCAGGGGCACTCGACGCAGGGGCACGCGACTGGCGGCTCGCACCGGGCCGGCGCCGCCTGAGCGAGGGCCCCGTCCCCACGGGGTCGGGGCGGGGGCGTCACCGGGGCAGGGACCGGGTCAGCACGAGCCGGTCCTGCCCCGGTCCCGCCCGGTCGCGGGACAGGTGCGCGCCCGCACCCAGGGCGGTGGCGAACGCGACGGCGGCGTCGTCGTCGGGACGTGCCGTGGTCTGGACGACGCGCGCGCCGGTGCTCCGGGCGAGGTCGTCGAACCAGGCCACCAGCCGCCGCCCCAGCCCGGCGCGCCGGCGGTCGGACCGCACCGCGAGCAGGTGCACGTAGCCCAGCCGGTCGGCGGTGACCACGCCCAGCAGGTAGCCGACGTCCTCGCCGTCGACGCGGGCCAGCACGCCGAAGCCGCCGAACTGGTCGAACCACACCGGGTCGTGCAGGGCGCGGGTGTCGGTGGCCCAGAAGCGGTCGTGGGCGGCCAGGAGCCGGGCCCGGACGACGGTCGCCGACAGCTCGGCGAACCCGACCAGGTCCACCCGGTCGGTCACCGGCGGGCCGCGGCCAGCTCGTCGCGGGTCGGCGGGTCGGCGCCCACCCGGGTGCAGTTCAGGGCCGCCACGAGCGCGGCGTCGTCGACGATCCGGAGCAGGGCCTCCTCGGGCAGCTCCTGCAGCGCCGCCCGGGTCGGGACCCCGGCAGCGAGCAGGCCCGCGAACAGGCCGGCGGCCAGGGAGTCGCCGGCGCCCACGGTGTCGACGACGTCCACCCGCGGCGGCTGCCGGTGCACCAGCGGGCGACCGGGCCGGGCGATCCGCAGGGGCGCGCCGCCGTCGGTCAGCACCACCAGCGCCGCGCCGCGGTCAGCCCAGCGCTGCGCGGTCGCGTCGAGGTCGTCGGCGGCGTCCGGCTCCAGCCAGGCGAGGTCCTCGGCGCTGACCTTCACGACGTCGGCCCGCGCGAGCAGCCGCTCCAGGCGGGCACGGACCTCGGCGCGGCCGTTGCCCAGTGCGGAGCCAACCGGCCCCTCGGCGAGCATCGGGCGGATGTTGGGATCGACGCTGACCAGCGCCCGACCGCCGTCCGCCACGCGCTCGACCAGCCGCGCGATGGCGTCGCACCCGGGCGGGGTCCAGCTGGAGATGGAGCCGACGTGCAGGATCGCCGTCCCCGCGGGGAGGACCGCGGCCAGCTCCTCGTCGGTCCACTGCCAGTCGGCCGAGCCGAGCACGTGGAAGCCGTAGTCGGGGGAGCCGTCGGGACCCAGGCCCACCACCGCGAGGCTCACCGGTTCGGCGGCCGGCACGAAGCCGGCCGGGTCGACCCCGGACAGCTCGGCGTGCCGGCGCAGCGCGGGCGCGAGCGGACCGGTGCCCAGCCGGGCGAGCAGCCGGACGGGGACGCCGAGGCGGCCCGCCGCGACGGCGACGTTGAGCGCGTTGCCCCCGGGCCGGGCGACGTAGCGGGGGGCGGTGCCCTCGGGGCCGGCGTCCGCGGCCGGATCGGGGAGCAGGTCGACGACCAGTTCGCCCAGGACGCTCAGCACCGGGGTCTCGGTGGACACCCGGAGACCCTAACGGGGGAAGCCGGGGGGCGTCCCTGGTGGCTCACGGACCGCAGCACCTGGGACGATGGAGGGTGACACCATCGCTGCGGCCCGCCGGCCGGGGGACGACCGGTGGATGATCCGCGCCGAGCAGGAGGACCGATGCCCAACCCGTTCGTGAAGATGTGGAAGTACCTCACGGCCTCCGCCAACGCGAAGATCGACGAGAAGGCCGACCCGAAGATCCAGATCGCCCAGGCGATCGAGGCCGAGCAGCAGCGGCACCAGGCGCTGGCCAACCAGGCCGCGGCGGTCCTGGGCAACCAGCGGCAGCTGGAGATGCGGCTGAACCGGCAGCTCGGTGAGGTGGAGAAGCTGCAGGCCTCGGCCCGGCAGGCGCTGGTCCTGGCCGACCAGACCCGCGCGCGCGGGGACGGGGGCAAGGCCGGCGAGTACGAGAACGCCGCCCAGGCCTTCGCCACCCAGCTGGTCGCGGCGGAGCAGGCGATGGAGGACCTCAAGCGCAGCCACGACGAGGCGCTGCAGGCCGCCGAGCAGGCCCGCGGTGCCGTCGAGCAGAGCCGGATGCGGCTGCAGACGACGCTGGCCGAGCGCACCAAGCTGATGAGCCAGCTGGAGCAGGCCAAGATGCAGGAGCACGTGGCCTCGTCGCTCAAGCAGGTCAACGAGCTCTCAGCACCCGGTAACACCCCGAGCCTGTCGGAGGTCCGGGACAAGATCGAGGCGCGTTACGCCAACGCGCTGGGCCAGGCCGAGCTGGCGCAGACGTCGGTCGAGGGCCGCATGCTCGAGGTGCAGAAGGCGACCCTGGACGTCGCCGGCGCCTCCCGCCTCGACCAGATCCGCGCCTCCATGGGGGGCCAGACGGCCGTCACCGGCGGTCCGGCCGCTCCGGCGCTCGAGAAGGGCACGCCGCCGGTCGAGACCCCGGCCGCGCAGCCGGTGGCCCAGCCGGCCGAGCGCCCGGAGCAGCAGGGCGCCTGACCCGACTGCGTCACGACGGGCCGGCCGCGGGTTCGCGGCCGGCCCGTCGTGCGCCCGGGTCAGCCCGGTGTGGCGATCGGCGGCGGGCGGCCTGGCTCGCCGGTGCGGGCCGCCGGGTCGATGCGGGAGCTGGTGGCCTGGCAGCGGGGGCACCAGTAGGTGACCCGCTCCTGCAGGTCCGGCCCCTGGTCGCCGAGCAGGATCGGGGTGCCGCAGCGGCGGCACGGGCGGCCCTTGCGGCCGTAGACCCAGTGGTCCTGGCCGCGGCGCAGGTCGCCGGTGGTGCTCTGCTCGGGGTGCTCGCGGTTGGCCAGCATCAGCGTGCGCGCCCGCTCGACCAGGGCGGGGAGGTCGGCGACGTCGGCCACGCGCGCCCACGGGTGGACGCCACAGACGAAGAGTGACTCGACCTTGTAGAGGTTGCCGATCCCGCAGAGGTTGCGCTGGTCCAGGATGGCGACGCCGACCTGCTCGTCGGGGTTGGCCCGGAGCCGGCGGAGGGCCTCCTCCAGGTCCCAGTCGGGGCCCAGGACGTCGGGCCCCAGGTGACCGACCAGCTGGTCCTCGTGCTCGGTGCGCACCATCGCGACGTCGTGCAGCCGGTACCCGACGCACTCCCACTGGTCGGTGGCCAGCACGGCCCGGACGGCGAACGCGGGGCCGCCGCGCCACTTCGCGCCGGGCCGGTAGATGTGCCAGCTGCCGTCCATCCGGAAGTGCGTGCGCAGGGTCCAGCCGTCGGCGAAGCGGATGAGCATGTGCTTGCCGCGGGGCACGACCTCGGAGACCGTCGCGCCGGCCAGGTCGGTCGCGGCCAGCTGGGGTACCCGCAGCTCTCCGCGGCGCAGCGTCGCCCCGCCGAGGGCGGTGTTCATCCGCTTCGCCGCCAGCCAGACGGTGTCTCCCTCGGGCACGCCGCCAGTGTCCCCTCCGGCCCGGTGGGCTGCTGTGAGACCGCTGACAGGCGGGATGACCACCGGGTCGGCCGGCGCTGAGCGGACCATGGCCGTGACGACGCTCCTCCGCAGCCGGCTCACCCGATCCGAGGTCGGGGGGCGGTCTCCCGAGCCGGTGACGGTCACGGTGGCGCGTGTGGTCCGCCCGCACCGCCGGCAGGCGTTCGAGCGGTGGGCGGCCGACGTCCTCGCGCTGGCCGCGACCTATCCCGGGAACCTGGGCGGCACGCTGCTCAAGCCCGGACTGGGCAGCTCCGAGTACCACCTCGTCTACCGGTTCAGGGACGACGCGTCGCTGGCGGCCTGGGAGCGTTCCGACGAGCGCCGGGACGCGCTGGAGCGGATGCAGGAGATGATCGACGAGGAGCGGTACGCGCGGGTGGCCGGGCTGGACAGCTTCTTCACCCGGCCGGCCGCGCCCGGGCCGCGCTGGCGCTCCACGGTGCTCACCACCGCCGCGGTCTTCCTCATCACCTCGACCCTGCAGCTGCTCGTGATGCCGCACGTGACGAGCTGGCCCTGGCCGGCTCGCCTGCTGATGTCGGCCTGCATCGTGGTCGTCCTGCTCGGCTACGTCGTGATGCCCACGCTGACCCGGTTGCTCGCCGGCTGGTTGCACCCCCGGCAGGACTGACGCCGGGAGCGCCGGTGCGCGCCGTCTGGCACGTCCGGGCCGCCGCGGCCAGGGGCTCGGGGGGCGGGGCTCCGGGGCTCGCGGCGAGGGGCTCGCGGGCCGGGGTCATGCGCGCAGGCGCAGGCCCCGGGGGGTGGCGGCGAAGCCCGCCGCCTGCAGGGCCGCCGACAGCGGCGTGGACTCGTGCACCGAGGCGCCATCGGCCTTCTGGACGACCATCCGGCCGAGCGCCCCGGCGGTGACCGCACTGGACAGCGCCGTGGCCGCCTCCTTGAGGACCGTCTCCTCCTCGGTCCACGACAGGAGCGTCTTGCCGCCCCGCTCCACGTAGAGCACGAGCTCTCCGTCCACGAGCACGACCAGGGCCCCGGCCTTGCGGCCGGCGCGGTGGCCGGTGGCCCGCCGTCCGGCCCCGGTGCCCTCGCCGACGTCCACCGCCTCCTCGGTGCCGGGGGTCCGGTCGGGCCACGGCAGCGCCGCGCCGTAGACGTTGGCCGGGTCGGTGGCGGCCAGCACGACCGCGCCGCCGGGCACGCGGTCGGGGGTGGCGAAACCACGCAGCCGGTCGACCGACCCGGGGGTGCCGAACTGCGCGGCGCCGAGGGTCTCGACGAAGTACCCCCGCCGCGCCCGCCCGTTCTCCTCGAACGCGCGCAGCACCGGGTAGACCGCGGAGAACCCCCCGGGGACCTGCTCGGCCATGACCGCGCCACGGGTCAGCACCCCGTGCCGCTCGAGCAGCGCCTCGGCGCGGGCGGTCGTCCGCTTCGTCGGGTTGGTCTCCCGGTCGGGCAGCCGCGACCACCGCCCGGCGACCGTCGGCGGGCCGCTCCTCGTCGGCATCGCCGGGCGCCCGAGCCGCGCCCGTCCGTAGCGGCTGCGGTCCAGCCGTGCTCGCGGGGCGGCCGGCTGGCGCTTGTGGGTGCCACCACCGGACAGCCGGGTGCGCAGCGGCGCGAGGGTGTCGTTGGTGAGCAGCCCCGCCCAGACGAGGTCCCACACCGCATCGACCAGCGCGGCGTCGTCGGTGGCGCCGACGAGGTCGGACAGGCCGCGGAAGAACACCGCCTGCCCTCCGGCGAGCCGCTCGAGCACGGCGGCCCCGACACCACCCTCCTCGGGCAGCTCCAGCACGTCGGGGAGCAGCAGCGGGGCCAGATCGGCCGGGACCAGGCTGACCCACCCGTCTCCGCCGGGGAGGCCGCCGGCCCCGGCCCACAGCACCTCGCCCGCACTGGTCAGCTCGTCGAGCATCGCGGGGGAGTAGTCCCGGACCCGGGTCGGCAGGACCAGCGACTCCAGCGCGCTCGCCGGCACCAGGGCCCCGGCCAGTTGCTCCACGACGGCCAGCACGCCGTCGGGCCCGCGCATCCGGCTGCCCACCGACTGCCACGACGGCGTGAACCGGGCCAGGGTGTCGATCGGGACGGGCTCGACCTCCTGGCGCAGCCGGGCCAGGCTGCGCCGGCGGATCGACCGGAGGACGTCGGCGTCACACCACTCCTGGCCGGTGCCGCCCGGTCGGAACTCACCGGTGACCAGCCGCCCGGTGCCGACCAGCCGCTGCACGGTCGCGGTGACGACGGCGACTCCGAGCCCCAGCCGTTGGGCCACCTCGCCGGGCTGGAAGGGGCCGTGGGTGCGGGCGTAGCGGCCGACGAGGTCGCCCAACGGGTCGGGCACCGGTTCGGTGAAGACCTCCGGCACGCCCACCGGGAGGGCGGTGCCCAGGGCGTCGCGCAGCCTCCCGGCGTCCTCGATGGCGACGTGGCGCTCCTCGCCGGCGATGCGGACCACGAGCGCCCGCCGGGCGGCGACCAGCTCGTCCAGCCACTCGCCGGGCACTCCGCGGGCCGCGGCGTCGACGGGGGTGAGGTCGCCCAGGATGCGCAGCAGATCGGCCGCGGCGTCGATGTCGCGGGGGTGTCGCTCGGTGGGCAGCCGCTGCAGCTCGGCCTCCACCTCGGCCAGCGCCTCGGCGTCCAGCAGTTCCCGCAGCTCCGAGCGGCCCAGGAGCTCGGCGAGCAGGCCGGTGTCCAGCGCCAGCGCCTGGGCCCGGCGCTCCGCGAGCGGCGCGTCGCCCTCGTAGAGGAACTGACCGACGTAGCCGAACAGCAGGGACTGGGCGAACGGCGAGGCCGACTGCGTCTGGACGTCCACCAGCCGGACCCGACGCGACCGCACGTCGCGCATCAGCTCGACCAGCCCCGGCACGTCGTAGACGTCCTGCAGCACCTCGCGGGCGGCCTCCAGGGTGATCGGGAAGCTGGCGAACTCGCTGGCCACCGACAGCAGCTGGGCCGCCCGCTGCCGCTGCTGCCACAGCGGGGTGCGACGGCGCGGGTCGCGGCGGGGGAGCAGGAGGGCGCGGGCGGCGCACTCGCGGAACCGGCTGGCGAACAGGGCGGAGCCACCGACCTCGGCGGTCACCTCGCGCTCGACGTCGTCCGGGTCGAGCACGGCGAGGTCGGCCTCGGGCGGTTCCCCGGTGGTGTCGGGCAGGCGGAGGACGATGCCGTCGTCGGAGTGCATGGAGGCCACGTCCACGCCGTAGCGCTCCCGCAGCCGCGCGGCCAGCACCAGCGCCCACGGGGCGTTCACCTGGGCGCCGAAGGGGGAGTGCACGACCAGGCGCCAGTCACCCAGCTCGTCGCGGAAGCGCTCGACGAGCAGCGTCCGGTCGTCGGGGAGGTGGCCGGTCGCCTGCTTCTGCTCGGTCAGGTAGGCCAGCAGGTTGGCCGCGCCCCACTCGTCCAGCCCCGCGGCGCGGGCCCGGTCGAGGCCGGCCTCGGACCCGGCCGAGCCGACCTCGCGGAGGAAGGCGCCGAGGGCCCGCCCCAGCTCCAGCGGGCGGCCGGGGGCGTCGCCGTGCCAGAACGGCATCTTGCCCGGCTGGCCGGGCGCGGGGGAGACCAGGACGCGGTCGTGGGTGATCTCCTCGATCCGCCACGACGACGAGCCCAGCAGGAAGACGTCGCCCACCCGGGACTCGTAGACCATCTCCTCGTCGAGCTCCCCGACGCGCCGCCCGCCGGAGCCCTCGCCGCCGACGAGGAAGACACCGAAGAGGCCGCGGTCGGGGATCGTCCCGCCGCTGGTGACCGCCAGTCGTTGCGCGCCGCTGCGGGCGGTGAGGGTGTCGGCGACGCGGTCCCACGTCAGCCGCGGGCGCAGCTCGGCGAAGGCGTCGGAGGGGTACCGCCCGGCCAGCATGTCGAGGACCGCGTGCAGCGCGGAGTCCGGCAGCGCCGCGAACGGTGCGGACCGGCGCACGAGTGCGGCCACCTCGTCGACGGTGCGCGGCCCCTCGGAGACGATGGCCACCACCTGCTGGGCGAGCACGTCCAGCGGGTTGCGCAGGTAGCGGATGGACTCGATCGCGCCCGCCTTCATCCGCTCGGCGACCAGCGCGCACTGCACCAGGTCGCCGCGGTACTTGGGGAAGAGCACCCCCCGGCTGACCGCGCCCACCTGGTGCCCGGCCCGCCCGACCCGCTGCAGACCCGAGGCGACCGTCGGCGGGGACTCGACCTGCACCACGAGGTCGACGGCGCCCATGTCGATGCCGAGCTCGAGGCTGGAGGTGGCCACCACGGCGGGCAGCCGGCCGGACTTCAGGGCCTCCTCGACGACCGCCCGCTGCTCCCGCGACACCGATCCGTGGTGCGCCGCGGCGACCGGCTGCACCCCCTCGGGCACGCCGCCGCCGGACCCGGCCTGCGCCATGAGCGCGGCGGCGTTGGTGCCCGGTGGGACCGTCTCCCCGGTGGCCCGCTCGTAGGCCAGCTCGTTGAGCCTGCTGGTGAGCCGTTCGGCCAGCCGCCGCGAGTTGGCGAAGACGATGGTGCTGCGGTGCGCCTCGACCAGGTCGAGGACCCGCTCCTCGACAGCCGGCCAGATCGACGTGCGGGGCTCGTTGCCCGCCGCGGACCCCGCGAACTCGCCGGTCGGCTGGCCGAGGGTGGCCATGTCCTCGACCGGGACGACGACCGAGAGGTCCCACTGCTTCACCGAGCCGGGCGCCACCACCTCCACCGGACGGCCGCCGGCGAGGAACGTGGCCACCTCCTCGATCGGCCGGACCGTGGCCGACAGCCCGATCCGCTGGGCCGGCCGCTGCAGCAGCTCGTCGAGCCGGTCGAGAGTGACCGCCATGTGCGCGCCGCGCTTGGTGTCGGCGACCGCGTGCACCTCGTCGACGATCACCGTCTCCACCCCGCGCAACGCCTCCCGAGCGGCGCTGGTGAGGAGCAGGAACAACGACTCCGGCGTGGTGATGAGGATGTCGGTGGGCCGCCGGGCGAAGGCACGCCGCTCGTCGGCCGGGGTGTCGCCGGAGCGGATGCCCACCTGGATCTCGGGCCGGGCCAGCCCCAGCCGGGCGGCGGCCTGGCCGATCCCGGCCAGGGGAGCCCGCAGGTTGCGCTCGACGTCGACGGCGAGGGCCTTGAGCGGGGACACGTACAGCACC
Source organism: Geodermatophilus sp. CPCC 206100 (assembly GCF_048569675.1). Classification (NCBI taxonomy): domain Bacteria; kingdom Bacillati; phylum Actinomycetota; class Actinomycetes; order Geodermatophilales; family Geodermatophilaceae; genus Geodermatophilus; species Geodermatophilus sp. CPCC 206100. The sequence goes on along the minus strand of NZ_JAQISV010000047.1, from coordinate 22,957 downwards.
CGGCAGCGGGCCCGCTCGTCGGCCGGCGGCGGCGTGCTGGCCAGCCGGTCCAGCGACCAGAGGAACGCGGCGAGGGTCTTGCCCGATCCGGTGGGCGCGACGACGAGGGCGTGACCGCCGCTGCTGATCGCCTGCCACGCCCCCTCCTGGGCGGCGGTGGGCTCGGCGAAGGCGCCGGTGAACCACGCCCGGGTGGGTTCCGAGAAGCGGTCGAGCGCGGTCACGGGACCAGTCTCCACAGGGGTACGACACTCCGCTGGCCTGCAGGGACCGGGGACGCGACAGTTCTCTCTCCGCTGACGGGAAGCGACCACCGGGAGAGGCGGTCCCGTCCGGCACACTGACGGCCATGCGCCGTTCCCTGTACGAGGCCGAGCACGAGGACTTCCGGGAGATGGTCCGGGCCTGGGCGGAGAAGACCATCGTCCCGTTCCACGCCCAGTGGGAGAAGGACGGCATCGTGCCCCGCGACGTGTGGACCTCCGCGGGGGCGCAGGGGCTGCTCGGCATCGACATCGAGGAGGAGCACGGCGGCGGCGGCGTCCGCGACTTCCGCTACATGGCGGTCGTCGACGAGGAGCTGATGCGGATCGGCGCCACCGGCGTCGGGTTCGCCCTGCACAACGACGTCGTCGGGCCCTACCTGCGCGACCTGGGGAGCGACGAGCAGAAGCAGCGGTGGCTGCCCGGCTTCTGCAGCGGCGAGGTGATCACCGCCATCGCGATGACCGAGCCCGCGGCCGGCAGCGACCTGCAGGGCATCCGGACGACGGCCCGGCGCGACGGCGACGCCTGGGTGCTGAACGGCTCCAAGACCTTCATCACCAACGGCATCAACGCCGACCTGGTCATCGTGGTGGCCCGCACCGATCCCGACGCCCCCGGGTCGAGGGGCCTGAGCCTCCTGGTCGTGGAGCGGGACATGCCCGGCTTCACGCGCGGCCGCAACCTCGAGAAGGTCGGGCTCAAGGCGCAGGACACCGCCGAGCTCTTCTTCGACGACGTCCGGGTCCCGGCCGGGAACCTCCTGGGCACGGAGAACCGGGGCTTCGCCCACCTCATGGAGAACCTCCCGCAGGAGCGGCTGTCCATCGCCGTCGGCGCGGTGGCCTCGGCCGAGGCGGTGCTGCGGCACACCGTCGACTACGTGACCGGCCGGACGGCGTTCGGCAAGCCGGTGAGCAGCTTCCAGAACACCCGCTTCGTCCTGGCGGAGTTGCAGACCGAGCTCACCGTCGCCCGCACCTTCATCGACGAGTGCATGCGCCAGCTCAACAGCGGTGACCTCACGCCGGTCGACGCGGCGATGGCCAAGTACTGGACGACCGAGCTGCAGAACAAGGTGGCCGACCGCTGCTTGCAGCTGCACGGCGGGTATGGCTACATGGACGAGTACTTCGTCTCCAAGGCCTGGCGCGACGCCCGCATCCAGCCCATCTACGGGGGGACGAACGAGATCATGCGGGAGATCGTCGGCCGCTCCATGGGCCTGTAGGCACGGCCGCCCGGTGACGACGGAGGCGGCGACCGCGCTGGACCCCGCGCGGGTCCAGCGCCGGACGCTCGGTGTGCTCAGCGGCGGGGTCGCGCTCGGCGGGCTCGGCGTCACGGTCGGCATCACCGTCGGGGGCCTCCTCGCCCGGGACGTCGCCGGCACCGACACCGCGGCCGGCCTCGGGCAGACCGCCGGGGTGCTCGGTGCGGCGGTGATCGCCGTGCCGCTGGCCGGCCTCAGCGACCGCGCCGGCCGGCGGGCGGGGCTGGCGGCCGGGTACGCCATCGCCCTCCTCGGTGCCGTGCTCACGGTCCTCGCGGCGGCGGTGTCCTCGCTGCCGCTGCTCCTGGTCGGCCTGTTCGCTTTCGGCGCCTCGACGGCCTGCGGCCTGCAGGCCCGGTATGCCGCCGCCGACCTGGCCGAGCCGGAGCACCGGGGGAGGGCGCTCTCGCTCGTGGTCTGGGCGACCACGGTCGGGTCGGTGCTCGGGCCCAACCTGGCCGGGCCGGGCGAGGTCCTCGGCCGGGCGCTGGGCCTGCCTCCGCTCGGCGGCGCCTTCACCATCTCCTTCGCCGTCTTCGCCGTCGTGGCGCTCGGGTTCCTGACCCTGCTCCGGCCGGACCCCCTGCTGCTCGCCCGCCGGCTGCGTGGCGCGGGTGCGGGTGCGGCGGTCCGTCCCCGGCGGGCGACCGCCGCGGCGGTGCGCGCGGTGTGGGCCGACCCACGCGGCCGGCTCGGCCTCACCGCCGTGGTCGTCTCCCACGCCGTGATGGTCGGCGTCATGGTGATGACGCCGGTGCACATGGGCCACGCCGGCGGAGCCGAGGGCACCACGCTGCGGGTCATCGGGCTGGTCATCAGCGTGCACGTCGCCGGCATGTACCTCTTCTCGCCGCTGGTCGGCCTGCTCGCCGACCGCGCCGGCCGCCGGGCGACCGTCGTCGTGGCCGCTGCGCTGCTGCTGGCCGCGGCCGGTCTGGCGGGGACCGCTCCGGCGGGTGCCGCGGTCCAGCTGGGCGTGGGGCTGCTGCTGCTGGGCCTCGGCTGGTCGTGCGGGCTCATCGCCGGCTCCACGCTGGTGACCGAGTCGGTGGGAGCGGACCAGCGGCCCACCGCGCAGGGCGGTACCGACCTCCTGATGGGGCTGGGGGCCGCCGTGGCCGGGGTGGCCGGGGGTCCGCTGCTCGCCGTCGGGGGCTACGGCCTGGTGGCGGCCGTCTCCGCCGCGCTGGTGGTGCCGCTGGTCGTGGTGCTGCTGCGGGCCGCCACACCGGCGGCTCAGCGGCCCCGGTAGTTGCGGTACAGGAGGACCAGGGAGACCAGCAGGCACAGGGCGATGCCGATCTCCAGGACGAGGTCCCACGTCGCCGACCCGGTGGTGGGGAACACCCCGACAGCGTAGGAGCGGACGCCTCGCCCGGGGCCGACGTCGGGCGCGTTACCGTCGAGGACGTGCGCCTGCAGGAGTTCTGGTCCCGGTTGTCCGCCCAGTTCGGCAGCATGCGGGCGGAGAGTGTCGCCCGCGACCACGTCTTCGCCACGCTGGGCGGGCGCACCGCCGTCGAGGCCATCGAGGCGGGGCTGCCCGTGCGACGGGTGTGGCTGGCGATCTGCGAGGAGTACGAGGTCCCGCGCAAGGAGCGCTGAGCCGGGCCGGGGCTCCCAGGAGTGCCGGTGGGGAGGAGACCGGGTGTGGCTCTCGGCGCGGTGGACCTGGGCTCGGTGGACCAGGGCGAGGAGTGGGCGCGGGCGCAGGCCCGAGTGCCCGAACTGGTCCGGGGCCTCACGTCCGAACAGGTCGAGCGGTGGGTCCCGGTCTGCCCCGACTGGACCGTGCGGGACCTGCTGTCGCACGTCGTCGGGCTCGACGCCGACGTGATGGCCGGGGACGAGCCCGACGACCACAACGCGGCCTGGACCCAGGCCCAGGTGGACGCCCGGCGCGGCCGGGACGTCCCGGGCATGGTCGTCATCCGCGAGCGGTTCGCCGGGCGCGTGGACGCCCGCGCGTCCGCTGCGGGTCTCGCGCCCGTCGCGCTGGTGGGGGACACCTGGGTGCACGGGGACCCTGACACGGCGGGTCCCGTGTTTGCGCGCCACGGACTTCGACCTGGCCCGCGCCACACTGAGCCGCCGCTCGGCCGGGCAGTTGCGCTCGTGGACGGTCGTCGGCGACGTGGACGCGTACCTCGACTGCTTCACCTTCCTCGGCCCCCTGCCGGGCACCGAGCTGGTCGAGTGACCGGGGCAGCTGGGACGGGTGGGGCCTGCGCACCGCCTGGGCGTGTCACGACTGGAGTCGAACACACGTTCGGGCTAGATTGGCGGGCGTACTCCACAGGCCGGGCGTTCCTCCACAGGTCCACCGGTTCCCCCGGAAGTGTCAGACCCCCGCCCTAGCGTCGACACCGACCCGCTTCCCGTGATCCGAAGGTGAACACCATGGCAACGCTCGACCGCGACAAGGCCCTCGACATGGCCCTCGCCCAGATCGACAAGCAGTTCGGCAAGGGCTCGGTCATGCGGCTGGGCGACAGCCCCGAAGTGGCGATGAAGGTCATCCCGACCGGCTCGATCGCCCTCGACATCGCCCTCGGCATCGGCGGCCTCCCGCGGGGCCGCGTCATCGAGGTGTACGGCCCCGAGGCCTCCGGCAAGACGACGGTCGCCCTGCACGCGGTGGCCAACGCGCAGGCGGGCGGTGGCATCGCGGCGTTCATCGACGCCGAGCACGCGCTCGACCCCGAGTACGCCCGGGCCATCGGCGTCGACACCGACGCCCTGCTGGTCAGCCAGCCCGACACCGGTGAGCAGGCGCTCGAGATCGCCGACATGCTGATCCGCTCCGGCGCCCTCGACGTCATCGTCATCGACTCCGTCGCGGCGCTCGTGCCGCGAGCGGAGATCGAGGGCGAGATGGGTGACAGCCACGTCGGTCTGCAGGCCCGGCTCATGAGCCAGGCGCTGCGGAAGATCACCGGTGCGCTGAACAACTCCGGCACCACCGCGATCTTCATCAACCAGCTGCGCGAGAAGGTCGGCGTCGTCTACGGCTCGCCGGAGGTCACCACCGGTGGCCGCGCGCTGAAGTTCTACTCGTCGGTGCGGCTCGACGTGCGCCGCATCGAGACGCTCAAGCAGGGCACCGAGGCCGTCGGCAGCCGGGTGCGGGTCAAGGTCGTCAAGAACAAGGTGGCTGCGCCGTTCAAGCAGGCCGAACTCGACCTCCTCTGGGGCACCGGGTTCAGCCGCGAGGGCGGCCTGATCGACGCCGGCGTCGAGCAGGGCTTCATCCGCAAGTCCGGTGCCTGGTACACGTACGAGGGCGACCAGCTCGGCCAGGGCAAGGAGAACGTCCGCACCTTCCTGCGGGACAACCCCGACCTCGCCGACGAGATCGAGAAGAAGGTCAAGGAGAAGCTGGGCATCGGCCCGCAGCTCGACGCGCCTGCACCGGCCGACCCGGTCGACTTCTGACCCGGTGAGCGGTTGGCCCCAGGCCCGGGACCGCTCCGGCCCCGGTGGCCGGCGCGGGCGGCGCTCCGGTCCGTCCCCTGACCCGGACGGTCCGGACGTCGCCCCCGGGAGCACCTCCGACGGCGACGATCCGGGCGATCCCGAGCAGGTCGCCCGATCCATCTGCCTGCGGGCGCTCACGGGCGCGCCCAAGACCCGCCAGCAGCTGGCCGATCTGCTCGCCAAGCGGGACGTCCCGGAGGACGCCGCCGAACGGGTCCTCGACCGGTTCGGCGAGGTCGGTCTCATCGACGATGCGGCCTTTGCCCGCGCCTGGGTGACGTCGCGGCAGGCCGGCCGCGGGCTGGCCCGGCGCGCCCTGAAGGCCGAGCTGCGGGCCAAGGGCGTCGACGGCGAGGTCGCCGAGGAGGCGGTCGCCCTGGTCGACGACGAGGACGAGTGGGCCGCGGCCCGCCGGTTGGTGGAACGGCGACTGCCCGGCATGCGCCGCCTCGACCGCGCCACCGCCGAGCGCCGTTTGGTGGGCATGCTGGCCCGCAAGGGCTACGGCTCCGGGCTGGCCGGCTGGGTGGTCCGGGAGGCCCTCGACCAGGAGTGGTCCGACGAGGACGAGGCCCCTGCGGGTCATGACCAGCAGGGGCTCGACGCCTGGCTGCCCTGACGGCCCGCCGGCTCGAGGGCCGGCGGGCAGGGGAGGAGTCGCTCGCCCGGGCACCGCCTCGGGCCCGCGTCGGGTGAGGGCCGACCTCAGGTCGGGTCGGGGTCGTTCGGTCCCTGCCGAGGGCCCTCGGTCAGCCCGACCTCGCTGACCCCGCCGTAGGGCTCGTGGCGCTTCCCGGCGTGGGCCTCGGCGTGCAGGCGCTCGCGCAGGTGCGGGTAGTGCGCCTCGAACGCCGGCCGCTCGGAGCGGATCTTCGGGATCTCGACGAAGTTGTGCCGCGGCGGCGGGGACGACGTCGCCCACTCCAGCGAGTTCCCGTGGCCCCAGGGGTCGTCCCGCACCGCCAGCGGGCCGTGCCGCCACGACCGGATCACGTTGAACAGGAACGGGATGACCGAGGCGCCGAGCACGAACGAGAAGATCGTCGAGATGGTGTTCAGCGTGGTGAAGCCGTCGGTGGGGAGGTAGTTCACGTAGCGGCGCGGCATGCCCTCGTTGCCCAGCCAGTGCTGGATCAGGAACGTGCCGTGGAAGCCGATGAAGGTCATCCAGAACTGGAGCTTGCCCAGCCGCTCGTCCATCATCCGGCCGCACATCTTCGGGAACCAGAACGCGATGCCGGCGTTGGCCGCGAAGACGACGGTGCCGAAGACCACGTAGTGGAAGTGGGCGACGACGAAGTAGCTGTCGTTGACGTGCCAGTCCAGCGGCGGGCTGGCCAGCAGGACGCCGGTCAGCCCACCGAGGAGGAAGGTCACCAGGAAGCCGATCGACCACAGCATCGGCGTCTCGAAGGTCAGCTGGCCCCGCCACATGGTGCCGATCCAGTTGAAGAACTTCAGCCCGGTCGGCACCGCGATGAGGTAGGTCAGGAACGCGAAGAACGGCAGCAGCACCGCGCCGGTGGCGTACATGTGGTGCGCCCAGACCGCCAGGGACAGGAACCCGATGGCGAGCGTCGCACCGATCATGCCCTTGTAGCCGAACAGCGGCTTGCGGCTGAACACCGGGATGATCTCGGTGACGATGCCGAAGAAAGGCAGCGCGATGATGTAGACCTCGGGGTGCCCGAAGAACCAGAACAGGTGCTGCCACAGCATCGACCCCCCGTTCTCCTCCGAGTACACGAGCGCACCGAGCTGCCGGTCGGCCAGCAGCCCGAACAGCGCCGCGGTGAGGATCGGGAAGGCGAAGAGCACCAGCAGGCTGGTGACCAGCGTGTTCCAGGTGAAGATCGGCATCCGGAACATCGTCATGCCGGGCGCCCGCAGGCAGACGATCGTCGTCATGAAGTTGACCGCGCCGAGGATGGTGCCCAGACCGCTGACGGCCAGGCCGGCGATCCACAGGTTGGCGCCGGCGCCGGGAGAGTGGACGACGTCCGAGAGCGGCGTGTAGGCGTACCACCCGAAGTCCGCCGCACCGCCGGGGGTGATGAACCCGGCCACCGCGGTGGTGCTGCCGAACAGGAACAGCCAGTAGGAGAAGGCGTTCAACCGCGGGAAGGCGACGTCCGGGGCACCGATCTGCAGCGGCATGATCAGGTTGCCGAACGCGAAGAACAGCGGCGTCGCGAAGAACAGCAGCATCACCGTGCCGTGCATGGTGAACAACTGGTTGTACTGCTCGGGGGAGAGGAACTGCAGCCCCGGCCGGGCCAGCTCGCCGCGCATGAGCATGGCCATGAAGCCGCCGAGGATGAACCAGACGAACGACGTGACCAGGTACATCAAGCCGATGGTCTTGTGGTCGGTCGTCCGCAGGAAGTTCGTGAGCCGGGACCCGCGACGGGGTGTCGGCAGGTCACTGGGACGACTGACGATCGGCTGCGGTGCCAGTGCGGTCATGCCGGGCTCCCGGAACGCTGACGAGCTCCATGGGTGGACGCGCTGCCCTCCATGGTGGCCCATCGGGGCCCGCGGGGGAACGGCGGGCGGGCCAGGCCCGGGTTCCGCCGCGGTCAGCCGGCGGTGCGGGCCACCGACGACCAGGCCGACACGTCGACGGCGACGCCGCCGGGGGCCTCGTCGTCGGGGACCAGCCAGTCCCCCTCGGACCCGCGCCCGTTCGCCAGCCACGTCTGGATCTGCAGGTCGAAGGCTCGCTCGGCCGAGGACGACGTACGGCTGACCGGGCCGAGGAAGGTGACGTCGTCCTCCGTACCCCCGGCGAACCGGAGCACGACCCGGCAGCGCGACCGGCGGTGGCGGGCCGGGGGGACCACCTCGCGCACCACGGCCGTCTCGGCATCCGCGGCGGCGGCGAAGTCGGGAGCGGCCGCCCGCATCCGCGTCACGAACTCCTGAGCGGCGTCCGTGCGGTTCTCGGGGTGGCGCACCAGGGCAGGCAGCGGCGGCACGGCGGGGCGGAGAGCGGTGTCCACACCGGAGTTCTCGGCACCCCGGACGCCGAACGGGACCGGGGGGCGCACCAGCGGTCCCACGCGCCCACCGCCGTCCCGGTCACACCGGGACGGCGCCGCCCCCGCCGCCCATCTGCACGTCGGCGGGCAGCTCGGCCTCCTCGGTGGCGGCCGTCTTGGCGCTGCGCCGCGTCCGGCGCTCCACGTAGCGCGCCAGGGTGGAGAGCAGGACGTTCACGACGATGTAGATGAGCCCGGCGGCGACGTAGAGCTGGAACGTGTACAGGCTGCCGAACTGGAAGTTGAAGAACTCCACCAGGCTGCGGGCGGTCCGCAGCAGCTCGACGTAGCCGACGATGAAGCCCAGCGACGAGTCCTTGAGCAGGACCACCAGCTGCGCGACGAGGACCGGCAGCATCCGGCGCACCGCCTGCGGCAGGAGGACCAGCGTCATCACCTGGGTCTTGCGCATGCCCAGGGCGGACGCCGCCTCGCGCTGGCCCCGGTCCACCGACAGGATCCCGGCGCGGAAGATCTCCGCCAGCACCGCCATGTTGTAGAGCGTCAGCCCGAGCACCAGCGCCCGGAACGCGGTCATCGGGACGCCCACCGTCGGCAGGAACAGCAGGCAGAAGAGGATCAGGATCAGCAGGGGGACGGCGCGGAAGAACTCGATGACCAGGCCCACGGGTGCCCGCACCCAGGCGTGGTCGGACAGCCGGCCGACGGCGAGCAGCGCACCCAGGACGGTGGCCAGGACCATCCCGACGGCGGCCACCGCCAGGGTGTTGACCAGCCCGTCCCACAGCGCCTGCGGCACGCCGGACGCCGGGTCGAACAGGATCGCCCACCGAGCGGGCTCGAGCTGGCCGTTCGTGCCCAGCCGCCACAGGGCCAGGCCCAGGAGGCCCAGGACCACCACGATGCCGACGATGGTGCCGATCCGCTGCCGGCGGCGCGCCCGCGGCCCGGGCAGGTCGAACAGGACGTTGGTGCTCATCGGACGATCGCCACCCTGGTCTCGATGATCCGGATGAGCCAGGCCGAGGGCAGCGTGATGACCAGGTAGCCGATCACCACGGCGGCGAAGACGGCCAGCAGCTGGTCGGCGTTGAGGTTCGCCAGGCGCTGCAGGGCGGCGGTGAGGTCGGTGACCGCGAAGCCGGCGGCGATCGAGGTGTTCTTCGCCAGGGCGATCCACACGTTGCCCAGCGGCGGCACGACGGTGCGGAAGGCCTGCGGCAGGACGATGGTGCGCAGCGTCTGGCCGAAGTCCAGGCCGAGCGCGCGGGCCGCCTCCGCCTGGCCCGGCGGGACGGCGTTGATGCCCGAGCGCAGCGCCTCGCACACGAAGGCGGCCGTGTAGAGCGACAGGGCGGCCACGGCCGTGATGAACCGGCTCGGGAACTGCAGGTCGACGTAGACCAGCCCGAAGAAGAGGAAGAAGAACACCACCGTCAGCGGCGTGTTCCGGAACACCTCGACGTAGAAGGTCGCCAGCCCGCGCAGCGGGGCGACGGGGCTCACCCGCATGCCGACGAGCACGGTGCCGAGCACGAGCGCGCACACGCCGCTGGCGACCGCGAGCGAGAGCGTCGTCAGGAACGCGCTCCACAACAGGTCGAAGTTGTCGCTCAGGAACTGCACCGCGGCCTCTCCACGTGAGGGACGAGCCGACGCCGCCGGGCGGGGGAGCCCGCCCGGCGGCGTCGCGGGAACTCAGTAGCGGTCGACCGCGGGCGGCTCGGGGGCCTCCTCGCCGGTGATCGCACCGGCGGTGCGGTCCCAGGCCTCGGCCCAGCGGCCGTCCTCGTAGGCGTCCTCGAGGACGTCGTTGATGAAGGTGCGGAACTCGGTGTCACCGAGGGACAGGCCGATGCCGTACGGCTCCTCGGTGAACGGGTTGCCGACCAGCTCGAAGCCCTCGGGGTTGCCCGCGACCAGCCCGGTGAGGATGACGTTGTCCGTCGTCACCGCCTGGACGTTGCCGTTGGCCAGGTCGTCGGCGCACTTGGAGTAGACGTCGTAGGTGACCAGGTTGGCCTGCGCGTAGTTGTCCCGGATGTTCTGCGCGGGGGTCGAGCCCTCGACCGAGCACACCGTCTTCCCGGCGAGGTCGTCCGGGCCCTGGATGCCCTCCGGGTTGCCCGCCGCGACCATGATGTCCTGGCCGGCGACGTAGTACGGCCCGGCGAAGTCGACGACCTGCTTGCGGGTGTCGTTGATCGTGTACGTGGCGACCACGATGTCCACCTGGCCGTTCTGGATGAACGGCTCGCGGTTGGCCGAGACCGTCTCGGTCCAGGTGATGTCCTCGGCCGCGATCCCCAGCTCACCGGCGACGATCTTGGCGATCTCGACGTCGAAGCCCTCGGGGTCCTGGGTCTGCGGGTTGAGCAGCCCGAACCCGGGCTGGTCGAACTTGGTCCCGACCGTGATCTGGCCGGCCTCGGCCAGTTCCGCCATCGTGGTGCCCGCGTCGAACTCGACGTCCTCGGCGACCTCGGCGGTGTTCTCGGCGGCGTCCTCGGCCTGCTGGCCGGCCTCGCTGGAACAGCCGGCGAGCACGAGGCCGGCGGCCCCGATGGCGGCGGCGTAGCGGGTGATGCGCATGTGTGCGTTCCTTTCCGCCGGGCTCAGTGTTCGAGGATCTTCGAGAGGAAGTCCCTGGCCCGGTCCGACTGGGGGTTGGTGAAGAAGGTCTCGGGGTCGGCGGACTCGACGATGCGGCCGCCGTCCATGAACACGACCCGGTTGGCGGCCCGGCGGGCGAAGCCCATCTCGTGGGTGACGACGATCATCGTCATGCCGTCGCGCGCCAGCGACGTCATGACGTCGAGGACCTCGTTGATCATCTCGGGGTCGAGGGCGGACGTCGGCTCGTCGAAGAGCATGACCTTGGGGTCCATCGCCAGGGCTCGGGCGATCGCGACGCGCTGCTGCTGGCCGCCGGAGAGCTGCGCGGGGTACTTGTCGGCCTGCGCGCTGACGCCGACCCGCTCGAGCAGTTCCCGCGCCCGCCGCTCGGCGTCGGCCTTCGACTTCCCGCGCACCTTGGTCGGGCCGAGCGTGACGTTCTGCAGGATCGTCTTGTGGGCGAAGAGGTTGAAGCTCTGGAACACCATGCCGACGTCGCTGCGCAGCCGGGCCAGCGCCCGGCCCTCCTCGGGGAGCCGCTGGCCGTCGATGGTGATCTCGCCCTGCTGCACGCTCTCCAGCCGGTTGATCGTCCGGCACAGCGTCGACTTGCCCGAGCCCGAGGGGCCGATCACCACGACGACCTCGCCGCGGTCGATCGACAGGTCGATGTCCTGCAGCACGTGGAGTTCGCCGAACCACTTGTTGACGCCCGACAGGCGGACGAGAGGTTCTCCCTTCGCAAGGCTGGTCACCCGAGCGACCCTAGGGCCGGTGGACGACGCCGGGCGAACCACGCGATCACGAAGGCGTAACGAAGCCGCAGGCAGGGGCCGTGCGTCATCCTCCCGGTGGACACCGGCGGGTGCCGGGATCAGGCCGGACGAGTGGGACGGCGGCCCCCGTCCGGGCGCGCCGTACCCTCGGTCCGTCATGGGAACCGAGCTGGGCGCAGCCACACGCACCTACCGGGTGCGCACCTACGGCTGCCAGATGAACGTGCACGACTCCGAGCGGCTGTCCGGGCTCCTGGAGGCCGCGGGCTACGCGCCCGCCGCCGAGGGGGACGACGCCGACGTGGTCGTCCTCAACACCTGCGCGGTGCGGGAGAACGCCGACAACCGCCTCTACGGCAACCTGGGGCACCTGCGGCCGGTGAAGGACGCCCACCCCGGCATGCAGATCGCCGTCGGCGGCTGCCTGGCGCAGAAGGACCGCGGCGAGATCGTCCGCCGCGCGCCCTGGGTGGACGTCGTGTTCGGCACCCACAACGTCGGCTCGCTCCCCGCCCTGCTGGAACGGGCCCGGCACAACGCCGAGGCGCAGGTGGAGATCAAGGAGGCCCTCGAGGTCTTCCCCTCCACCCTGCCGGCGAAGCGGGACTCCGCCTACTCCGGCTGGGTCTCCATCAGCGTCGGGTGCAACAACACCTGCACGTTCTGCATCGTCCCGTCGCTGCGCGGCAGGGAGAAGGACCGCCGGCCGGGCGAGATCCTGGCCGAGGTCCAGGCACTGGTCGACCAGGGCGTCCTCGAGGTCACCCTGCTCGGGCAGAACGTCAACAGCTACGGCGCGGAGTTCGGCGACCGCGGCGCCTTCGCCGACCTGCTGCGTGCCGCCGGTCGGATCGAGGGCCTGGAGCGCATCCGGTTCACCAGCCCGCACCCGCGCGAGTTCACCGACGACGTCATCGCCGCGATGGCCGAGACGCCCGCGGTCTGCCACCAGCTGCACATGCCGCTGCAGTCGGGGTCGGACGACGTCCTGCGCCGGATGCGCCGCGCCTACCGGCAGGAGCGCTACCTCGGGATCCTCGACCGCGTGCGGGCGGCGATGCCCGACGCGGCGATCACCACCGACATCATCGTGGGCTTCCCCGGCGAGACCGAGGAGGACTTCGCGCAGACCCTCGACGTCGTCCGGCAGGCCCGCTTCTCCAGCGCCTTCACCTTCCAGTACTCCAAGCGCCCCGGGACCCCGGCCGCCGAGATGGACGGGCAGCTGCCCAAGGCCGTCGTCCAGGAGCGGTACGAGCGGCTGATCGCGCTGCAGGAGGAGATCAGCTGGGCGGAGAACCGGGCGCAGGTCGGCCGGACCGTGGAGCTGCTGGTCGCGGCCGGGGAGGGCAGCAAGGACGCCCGCACCGGGCGGCTGTCCGGTCGCGCCCGCGACGGGCGGCTGGTGCACTTCGCGGCGGCGGACGGCGTCCGGCCCGGTGACGTGGTGGAGACGGTGGTCACCCAGGCCGCGCCGCACCACCTGGTCGCCGACGGCCCGCTGCTCTCGCATCGCCGCACCCGGGCCGGGGACGCCGCCGAGGCCGGCACCCGACCCACGACGCCGGGCGTCCTGCTCGGCATGCCGCGGGTGGGCGTCCCCGCCTAGTCGAGCTGCAGCAGGAGGTCGGCCAGTTCCCGGGGCCGGTTCTGCGGCACGAGGTGGGTCGTCGCGACCTCTCGGTAGGACCACGCGTCGGACGACCGGGCGCGGGCGGCCGCGGCCTCGAACGCCGGGTTGTCCGGCACCCCGGGCTCCGTCGCGGTGGCCCGCACGTAGGTGCGGCCGAACGGCCACTCCTCCAGCGGCCGGGACAGCCGCACCGGCTCGGTGAAGCAGCCCACCGGGTGCGGGGTGCGGCGCGGCCGGGAGAACGCGGCCTCGGCCGGGTCCTCGTAGGGGCGTTCAGGGCCCTCGACCAGCCAGGGGGTGCCCAGCGTGCGCGGGGGCACCGGGACGCCGAGCAGCCCGTAGAGCGAGTCGCCGTCCCCCGGCACGAAGGCGTCGAGGTAGACCAGTGACCGCACCCGCTCGCCGATCGCGTCCAGCGCGCCGGTGACCACCATGCCGCCGTAGGAGAAGCCGACCAGCACCACCCCGTCCAGGTCCTCGTAGAGCACCTGGTGCACCACGTCGGTGACGTGCGTGGTGAGGTCGACTTGGGGACTGGCCAGGTGCGACCGCTCGCCGATGCCGGTCAGCGCCGGCGTGAACGCCTCGTGTCCGGCCGCGGACAGCAGCCGGCGCACGTGGCGGAAGCCGTGCGCGCCGCCCCAGGCGCCGTGCACGAGCACGTAGGTGGTCACCGGTGTCCTCAGCGGCGCGAGGCGGCCTTCTCGGCCTCGGCCAGCCACTCGCGGCGGGTGGTGACGTTGGCGCGGGCCTCCTCGATCCGCCGCGCGTCCCCGGCCGCCTCGGCCTTGGCCAGCTGGTCCTCGGCCTTGGCGACCGCCTGCCGCATCGAGGTCACCATCGGGTTCTCCGGGGCCACGCGGGCCCGGGTGGTGTCCGCGGCGCCCCGGACGCGCTGCTCGACGGCCTGCATGCGGTCCTCGAGCTGGCGCATGACGCCGCGGGGCACGTGGCCGATCGCGTCGTAGCGCTCCTGCAGCTTGCGCAGCGCGTTCTGCGCCCCGCGAAGGTCGGTCGAGGGGTCGAGCTTCTCGGCCTCGGCGAGGATCTCCTCCTTCGCCTGCTGGTTGGCCGTCTGCTCGCTGTTGCGCTGCTTGTCCGACTCGGCGCGGGCGGAGAAGAAGACGTCCTGCGCGGCGCGGAACTGCTTCCACAGGTCGTCGTCGCCGTCGCGGCCGGTGCGGGGCACGGCCTTCCAGCGGTCCATGAGCGAGCGCATCGCGGCGCTGGTCGGGCCCCAGTCGGTGGACGCCGACAGGCGCTCGGCCTCCTGGATGAGCTCCTGCTTGGCCGCCCGGGCCTCGCCTCGCTGCGCGTCGAGGGCGGCGAAGTGGGCGCCGCGGCGGCGGCCGAAGGCGTCGCGGGCGGCGGCGAACCGGGTCCACAGCGCCTCGTCGGTCTTGCGGTCGATGCCGCGGATGGTCTTCCACTCCTCGACGATGGCCTTGAGCCGGTCGCCGGCGGCCTTCCACGAGGTGGACTCCGCGGCGATCTGCTCGGCCTCGGCGGCCAGCGTCTCCTTGCGGGCGACCTGGGCCGCGCGCGCCGCGGCCTTCTCGGCCCGCGACTCGGCGGCTGCGGAGTCGGCCGTCTCGACCATCGCCCGCGCGCGGGCGGCCAGCCCCTCGAGGTCCCCGACCGCGGTGGCCGCCGGGATGGAGTCGGCGAGCGTCTGCGCCTTGGCCTTGATCTCGCTGGGGTTGCCGGTGTGCGCCCGGAGCCGCGCCTCGAGCAGGGACACCTCGGTGGCGAGGTCGTCGTAGCGGCGGGCGTAGTGGGCCAGCCCGGCGGCGGGGTCCCCGGCCTGCCAGGAGCCCACGACCCGCTCGCCCTCGGCGGTCCGGACGTAGACGGTGCCCTCGTCGTCCACCCGGCCCCAGTGGGTGGGGTCGGACGCCGGTGCCGCGTGCTCGGCCGGCGCGGCGGGCACCGGGGCGACGACCTCCGGCGTGGTGGCCTCCGGCGGGACGGTGCCCTCGGCGGCGGCGGCGGTCGGTTCCGGTGTGGCGGCCGGCGGTGCGGCGGCCGGCTCCGGTGCGACGTCCGCCTCGGGTGCGACGTCCGCCTCGGGTGCGGCTGCCGGCTCCGGTGCGGCGTCCTGCCCTGCGGCCTCCGCGGCCGGGAGGCTCCTCAGCTCGGCCGTCGGGTCGGCGAGTGCGGCGTCCGCGGGGGTGGGCGCTGCCGCCGTCCCGGCCTCCGGGGTGACCGCCTCGGATCCGGCCGTCTCCGGGGTGGGCAGCTGCTGCGAGGGGGTTCCGGCGTTCTCCGTGCTCGACACGTCCGGGAGTGTCCCACGTCGCATCCGGGACACTCGTGCCGTGAGCCCCGTCCCGCCCGGCCGCCGCCCCACGGAGGCCGGTTCCCCCGTGTCCGTCTCCTTCTGCCCGGGGCCGCCGCTGCTGCTGCCGGCGGTGGCCGGGCGCGCCGCTGCGGAGACCGCGGGACTGCGCGCGGCCTGCGCCGAGGCGGTCGAGGCGCTGCTCGCACCCGGGCCGGAGGTCGTCCTCGTCGTGGGTGGCGGTGGCTCGGGGCGGTACGGCGCCGGTGACGCCGGGGACCTGCGCGGCTTCGGGGTGGACCTGACCGTGCCCTTCGACGGGCCGGTCCACCCCGGCGGCCGGCACACCCCGCTCGCCCTCACGGTGGGGGCGTGGCTGCTCGACGAGGCCGGGTACGCCGGGACACGGCTGGGGGTGGGCCCCGACGAGCTCGCCGGGGCCCTCGCCGTCCTGCCCGGCCCGGTCGGCGTCCTGGCCATGGGCGATGGATCGGCGCGGCGCACGCTCAAGGCGCCCGGCTACCTGGACGAGGCCGCCGGACCGTTCGACGCCGCGGTCGCCGCCGCGCTGGCCGCCGGCGACGCCGCGGCCCTGGCCGCGCTCGACCCCGTGGAGGGGGAGCGGCTGCTCGCCGCGGGGGTCCCGACGTGGCGCGCGGTCGGCGCGGCGCTCGCCGGCCGCGAGGTGGGAGCCCGGCTGCACGCCTCCGAGGCGCCGTTCGGGGTGGGCTACCTGGTGGCCGACTGGCTGGTCGCGTGACCGGGCTGCCCCCGGTCGTCGCCCTGGTCGGACCCACGGCCACCGGGAAGACGGCGCTGGGCGTCGCGCTGGCCCGGCGCCTGGGTGGCGAGGTGGTCAACGCGGACTCCATGCAGCTCTACCGCGGCATGGACATCGGCACCGCCAAGCCCTCCGCCGAGGAGCGCGCCGGCGTGCCACACCACCTGCTCGACCTGTGGCACGTGCGCGAGCCGGCCTCGGTGGCCGAGTACCGGCGGCTCGCGCGCGCCGAGATCGACCGGCTGCGGACAGCAGGCGTGCTGCCGGTGCTGGTCGGCGGATCGGGGCTGTACGTGCGCGCCGTCCTGGACGAGCTGGACTTCCCGGGCACCGACCCCGCGGTGCGGGCGCGGCTGGAGGCCGAGCTCACCGAGGTGGGCGCCCCCGCTCTGCACGCCCGGCTGGCGGCGGTCGACCCGGGAGCGGCCGCCGCGGTCCTGCGGAGCAACGGACGGCGGATCGTGCGCGCCCTGGAGGTCGTCGAGCTCACCGGCGGCCCCTTCCGCGCCCGGCTGCCCGAGCCGCGGCCGCACTACCCGGCGCTCGTGATCGGGCTGGACCGGGAGCCCGCCGAGCTCGACGAGCGGGTGGCGCTGCGGGTGGACCGCATGTGGGCCGCGGGCCTCGTCGCGGAGGTGGCGGCGCTGGCCGCCGAGGGGCTGCGGGAGGGCCCCACGGCGTCCCGGGCGCTGGGCTACGCGCAGGTGCTGGCGCAGTTCGACGGCGAGCTGACCGCCGACGAGGCCCGCGAGCGCACCGTGACGGCCACCCGCCGCTTCGTGCGCCGCCAGCGCTCCTGGTTCCGCCGGGACGCCACGACCGCGTGGCTGGACGCCGCCCGCCCCGATCTGGCCGACGCGGCGGAGTCGCTCGTCGCCGCTCGTACGATCGGGCGGTGAACGCAGACCGGGTGCTCGTCGGCCACGGCACGGAGAACGACTTCGTCGTCCTGCCCGACCCCGAGGGCACGGCCTGGCCGGAGGACCGGCTGGACGCCGCGATGGTCCGCCGGCTGTGCGAGCGTCGCGCCGGGCTGGGCGGCGACGGCGTGCTGCGCGTCGTCCGCAGCGTGCACGTCCCCGACGCCGCCGCGGTCCTCGGCGAGGGCCTGGTCCGGTGCGAGTGGTTCATGGACCACCGCAACGCCGACGGCTCGCACGCGGAGATGTGCGGCAACGGCATCCGGCTGTTCCTGCACGTGCTCGTCACCGAGGGACTGCTCGACCGGGCGGCCTGCACCGACGGCGTGTGGATCGGCACCCGCGGGGGACCGCGGCGGGTCGGCGCGGCGGCCGACGGCGGCTACTGGGTCGACATGGGCCCGGCCCGGCCCTTCGGCCAGGGGGAGGCGTCTCTCGGCGGAACGGCGTTCCCCGGACGGGCGGTGTCGATGGGCAATCCGCACCTGGCCTGCCTGACCGCGGTCGACGTCGGCACCCTCGACCTCAGCACCGCGCCCGGCGTCGACGCCGATCTCTTCCCGGACGGCGTCAACGTCGAGTTCGTCAACGTCCTGGAGCCCGGCGCGCACATCCGGCTGCGGGTGTCCGAGCGCGGCGTGGGGGAGACCCGCTCGTGCGGCACCGGGGCGTGCGCGGCGGCCTGGGTGGCCCTGGAGGACGCCGGCGCGGCCACCGGGACGGTCACGGTCGACGTCCCCGGTGGCCGGCTCACCGTGCGGGTGGACGAGCGGACGACGGTGCTCAGCGGCCCCGCCGTCGTGGTGGCCACCGGCGAGCTCACCCCGGAGTGGCTCCGGGACCGGTGACGACTAGAGCCCCTGCCGGGTCCCGCCTGGGTCCTCGGCCCCCTGCAGGGTCCCGCCGCGAGCGTGCGAGCGGTGGCGGCAGGGGGTCCTCTTTCAATCGCGGGTGTTCTCCGACTCCTGCGGGGACTCGGGCATCATCGACTCACCGACCGTGCCGGGGCTGCCTTCGGGGTCGCCCCGCCCGCTGTCCTGGTCGGGCCCGCCGGTCATGGTGCCCAGGCCGCCGGACAGCGGGTTGCGCGGCGGGTTGAGGCCCTTCGGGTCGCGCGCCGGGTCCTCGAGCTCGTCGTCCGCGCCCAGGCTGCTGCTGCCGCTTCCGCTCATGACTGGCCTCCTCGTGGTCGGGTCGTCGTCCCGCCGTACCCGGCCGCGGCCGCCGCACGCCTGACCCGGGATGGTCCCGGGCCGTCCCGGTGTTGTACCGGGCGATGACAACTCAGATGCCTCTCCTGAAGGGGCGTGCCACGCTGGAGACGATGACGACAGCACAGGACCGCGCCGCGCTCGACGACGCCGACGACCGGGCCGCCGAGACGGCCCGCCCCGCCCCGGCCGGACAGTGGGACGAGCCCGACGACACGACCGGCTCCTACGAGCTCGAGGCGCGCGGTGCGCTGCGCCGCGTGGCCGGACTGTCCACCGAGCTCGCGGACGTCACCGAGGTCGAGTACCGCCGGCTGCGCCTCGAGCGTGTGGTGCTGGTCGGGGTCTGGACCGAGGGGACGCAGGCCGACGCCGACCGCTCGCTGGCGGAGCTGGCCGCGCTGGCCGAGACCGCCGGCTCGGAGGTGCTGGAGGCGGTGAGCCAGCGGCGGGACAAGCCCGACGCCGGCACGTACGTGGGGTCGGGCAAGGCCGCCGAGATCCGCGACATCGTCGCCGCCACCGGCGCCGACACGGTGATCTGCGACGGCGAGCTCACACCCGGCCAGCTCAACCAGCTGGAGAAGATCCTCAAGGTCAAGGTGGTCGACCGGACCGCGCTGATCCTCGACATCTTCGCCCAGCACGCCTCCAGCCGGGAGGGCAAGGCGCAGGTCGAGCTCGCCCAGATGCAGTACATGCTGCCGCGGCTGCGGGGCTGGGGTGAGTCGCTGTCCCGCCAGGCCGGTGGCCGCGTCGCCGGGGGTGGCGGCATCGGCACCCGCGGTCCGGGTGAGACGAAGATCGAGACCGACCGGCGGCGGATCCGCGCACGGGTCAGCAAGCTGCGCCGGGAGATCGCGGGCATGGCGACCGCGCGGGCGACCCAGCGGGCCAGCCGCGGGCGCAACGCCGTTCCCAGTGTGGCGATCGCCGGGTACACCAACGCCGGCAAGTCGAGCCTGCTCAACCGCCTGACCGGCGCGGGCGTGCTCGTGGAGAACGCGCTGTTCGCGACGCTGGACCCGACGGTGCGCCGGGCGCAGTCCCCCGACGGCCGGGAGTACACGCTCACCGACACCGTCGGGTTCGTGCGCCACCTGCCGCACCAGCTGGTCGACGCCTTCCGGTCGACCCTCGAGGAGGTGGCGGCGGCCGACCTGCTGATCCACGTCGTCGACGGTTCCGACCCCGACCCGCTCGGGCAGATCGACGCCGTCCACGTCGTCCTGCAGGAGATCGACGCCTCCGCGGTGCCGGAGCTCATCGTCGTCAACAAGGTCGACGCGATGACCGAGGACGACGTGCTCACGCTGCGGCAGGCCCTGCCGGGGGCGGTGTGGGTGTCGGCGCGCACGGGGGCAGGGATCGAGCAGCTGCAGGAGATCGTCGCCGCCCGGCTGCCGCACCCGGACGTGGACGTCGACGTCCTCGTGCCCTACGACCGTGGCGACCTCGTCGCCCGGGTGCACCGCGACGGCGAGGTGCTCAGCGAGACGCACGAGGCCGGCGGTACGCGGCTGAGCGCGCGTGTCGACGGCGGGCTGGCCGCCGCGTTGGAGCAGTTCAGCGCGCCGGTCGCCTGATCCCTGGCACCCGGGCGGCCGGACCGATCGGGGCTGGCCGCCGGGACGGGCCGGTACCGTGAGGCCGTGACCAGCGGCGCGGTGCGGCGGCGTCCCGGCGGGCAGGTCCCGCCGGGGGACGCCGCCGTGCCCGTGCGCCACGAACGGGTCGTCTCCACCGGCCGGCCGCCGTGGTGGCTGCTGGTCGTGGCCCTGGTGGTCACCGCCGGGATCACGGTGGACCTGCTCAGCCGGGGCACGCTGGAGCGGATGGACCTGCGGGTCTCCGAGGTGGTCAGCGCCTGGGACCTCAAGGACTCGGCCGCCTACTGGCCGGTCTGGGCGGTCACCCAGCTCGGTGGCCGCGGCTTCATCCTCATCGTGCTCGCGGTGCTGGTCGCGCACCTGGTCTGGCGGCGGCGCACCGTGGTGCCGCTGCTGCGGGTGCTGGTGGCGCTCGCGCTGCTCACCGCCGTCGTCTACGGCTTCAAGTACGGAACGGGTCGGACGGCGCCGGCCTACCCGGGGTCCTTCTTCTACCGGGACGGCGCGTCCTATCCCTCGGGGCACGTGGCCAACGCCGTCCTGATGTGGGGCGTTGCCCGCTGGCAGGCGGTCGAGTTCCGCCTCCCGCCCCGCGTGCAGCGCGGCTTCCGGCTGCTCAGCGTCGCCGGGCCCGTCGCCACGGGCGTCGCGATGGTGTCCCTCGACTTCCACTGGGTCACCGACGCGGTCGTCGGCGCCTCCGTCGGCATCCTCCTGTTGGGCGTGGTTCACGCACTGGACGCGGTCGTGCTGTCACGCTGGGTCCGTGCGCGAGCTGGCCGGCCGTCGGCGTAGCGGCGTCCAGGGGCGCCGCCCGGCCGCGGCGATCGCGCTCGCGGGGCTGGTCGTCCTCGGCTCCGGGGTGCCCGCCTCCGCCCAGACGGCCGCCGGACCGGTGACCCGCTGTCAGATCGCCGACCCGCGGCTGCCGGAGGTCTCCGGCCTGGTCGTCGTGGGCGATCGCATGCTCGCGATGAACGACGGCGGGGACCAGGTCGACGTCTACGAGCTCGACGGCGAGTGCCAGGTGCTGACCGTGCAGTCCGCGCCGCTCGACCCCTTCGACCCCGAGGACCTCGCGGTCGGCGCCGACGGGACGGTCTGGCTCGCCGACACCGGCGACAACAACGCCGCGCGGGAGACCGTCGCGCTCCTGGCGCTGCGTCCGGACGGCAGCTCGGAGGTCTACCGGCTCGCCTACCCCGACCGGCCCCGCGACGTCGAGGCCCTGCTGCTCGCCCCCGACGGCACCCCCTACCTGGTGTCCAAGGAGGTCCTCGGCGCCAGCAAGGTGTACCGGCCGGTGTCCGCCCTCGTGGGCTCGGGGACCGTCGGACTCACCGAGGTCGCCGGCGTGGAGTTCACCCTCACCGGTACCCCCGGGGGTCCGGTCGGTCGCGCGGGCCAGCTGATGGTCACGGGGGGAGCGGTCTCGGCCGACGGCCGGTACCTCGCGCTGCGGACCTACACCGACGCCTACGTCTGGCCCCTGTCGGGATCGGACGTCGCCGGTGCGCTGGCGGCCGAGCCCACCCGGATCGCCCTCCCGGAGGCGCCCCAGGGGGAGGCGATCAGTTTCACGGCCGACGCCACGGGACTGGTGGTGGCCGGGGAGGGCGTGCCCAGCGACGTCACCGTCGTGCCGCTCACCGCTCCGCCGGAGCCTGCTGCCGCGTCCGAGGCGGGCGCCGCGGCCGATCCGTTCCCCGGCGGCGGCACGGGCGTCTCCCCGATCGCCGCGGGAGTGGTCGCCGCCCTCATCGCCGCCGCCGTCGTCTGGATCGGCGGCCGGCTGCGGCGACGGGACTGA
The DNA here is from genome assembly GCF_048569675.1 of Geodermatophilus sp. CPCC 206100. Lineage (NCBI taxonomy): Bacteria > Bacillati > Actinomycetota > Actinomycetes > Geodermatophilales > Geodermatophilaceae > Geodermatophilus > Geodermatophilus sp. CPCC 206100. The sequence goes on along the minus strand of NZ_JAQISV010000047.1, from coordinate 1,306 downwards.
GCGCGGGGCCCGCGGCGCCCTCGGGGGGCTACGGGACCCGCGCCGGTGCGCGGTCCGGGGGTCAGACCCGGCGCAGCACCGTCACGACCCGGCCCAGGATCGTCGCCTCGTCACCGGGGATGGGCTCGTACGCCGGGTTGTGCGGCAGCAGCCAGACGTGCCCGTCGCGCCGCTTGTAGGTCTTCACCGTCGCCTCGCCGTCGAGCATCGCGGCGACGATCTCGCCGTTCTCGGCGGTCGGCTGCTGCCGCACGACCACCCAGTCGCCGTCGCAGATCGCGGCCTCGACCATCGAGTCACCGGCGACCTTGAGCATGAACAGCGTGCCCTCGCCGACGAGCTCCCGAGGGAGCGGGAAGACGTCCTCGACGGCCTGCTCGGCCAGCACCGGACCACCGGCGGCGATCCGGCCGACCAGTGGCACGTAGGTGGGGGCGGGCACCTCGTCGCCGGTCGCGGGCGCCGGCTGCGCGGTCTCGCCCTGCGTGTCGCCGGGGAGCCGGACGTCGAGCGCGCGGGGCCGGTTGGGGTCCCGGCGCAGCCAGCCCTTCTTCTGGAGGACCGTCAGCTGGTGCGCCACGGAGGAGGCGGAGGACAGCCCGACGGCCTCCCCGATCTCGCGGACCGAGGGCGGGTAGCCACGTCGTTCGATCGAGTCGCGGATCACCTCGAGCACCCGCCGCTGCCGCTGCGTCAGCCCGTCGCCGGCCTCACCGCGGTCGGGGAAGGTGCGCACCGACCCGCCGGTCGACGGGGGTGTGCTGCCGGCGTGGTCCCCGGTGCCGCGGCGCGACGCGTTCCCGCCCCGGGCGCCGCCCGACGTCCCGCTCGTGCTCGCCACGTCTCCTCCTCGCCGGCTGCGCTGCCGCAGCTCGTCCGTCCTCTGCGGGCCCGGGCGTGCGCCCGGCCGCATCGCAGGCCCGTCCCCCTGCCGCGGCGGGGGTGTCCCGGCGGACGGCGGTCGGTGCCTGTCGGGACGGTAGCGCCCCCGCAGCCGCATTTCAAACGTGTGTTCGAAGTGGGCGCGGTGTCGTGTCGCTTCTGTCGGCGCGGTGCGGTAGACATCCGCACAGACGTTCGAATCGAACAGGCGTTCGATACCGGCGGATCCGGAGGAGGGGTTGTCGTGGCGGGTGTGAGTCAGGCGGTGTTGGACTTCGACGACGCGGTGGAGGTCCCGTGGCGACCCCGCCTGCGGTCGGTCCCCGCGGTGCGCGCCGGGGGGACCGGAACGCCGCCACGGCCCGCCGCGGCCCGCCCGGCGCCGGGGCCGGCGCCGGTCGGCGCCCGTCGGCCGCCCGCTCCG
>NZ_JAQISV010000046.1:0-56926 GCF_048569675.1 Geodermatophilus sp. CPCC 206100 | reverse complement strand
GGACGCGGACCCCACCGGCCGGGCCGCACGGCCCGGCGCGGCCGACGCGGCGCTGATCAGCGCCGCGGACGACCCCTCCTCCTCGCCCGACTGAGTGCGCCGGGCCGGCTCCCCAGCCGGCACGGCACCACCGCCGGCTCCATCCAGGACCGGCGCACTCAGATCCGGAGAGGGACACAGCGATGAACAGATGGGTGCAGCGCGGGCTGCGCACGGCCCTGCTCACCGGCGGCCTGCTGGCCGCCGGAGCGGGGGTCGCCGCAGCCGACGAGAACGACGTCACCGCCGACCTGCTCGGCGTCACCACCACCGTCCCCGAGCAGGACGGCGCCGTCGTCGGGACCCCCGTGGTCACGGGGACCGGCACCGACCTGACGATCGGCGAGGACCTCGTCCTGCCGGTGGACACGAACACGGTGCCGGGGACGACCGTCCTCGGCGACGGAGGTGTCTCGGTCCCGGTGCGGGTCACCGAGGCCGACGACAGCCCGCCGGACCCGGCGGACGGCCTCACCGTCACCGTCCCGGTCAACACGTCCGGAGGGGGGACGGCCGGGACGACCGTCACCGCCCCGGTCGTCACCGGCGACCTCGGCGGCGTCCTGGACGGCGACCCGCTCACCGGCGACTCCGTCGCCGTGGACCTGGTCGACCCGGTCGTCCCGGGGCCGGGCGGAGAGGGCCTGCTGCTCGACCTCGAGGACACGGTCCGGATCGGCGACACCGACGGCACGACGTCGCCGGACACGGTCCTGGACCTGCCGGTGGGCCTCGACCCCGAGCGGGCGACCACCGTGGCCCTGCCGCTGCCCGGCGCCCCCGGCTCCGCCGGCGGACCGGTCACCGATGAGGACGTCGACGTCACCGTGGGCGGCCTCCTGGGCACGGGGAGCACCGGGAGCACCGGCGGGGAGCAGCCCGCGGACGCCGAGCCGCTGCTGAGCCTGCCGATCGACACCGGGTACCTCCTGCCGGGCCTGCTCGGCGGCGACGCCCTCCGCGACGACACGGTCGACGTCGACCTCGGCGGCCTGCTGGGCGGCGGGGCGGGCCGCGGCTCGGTGGTCACCGTCCCGGTGAACGAGGGCGGGACCGGAACCGGCAGTGACGTCCTGGTGCGGGTGACCCTCCCGATCGACCTGGCCGGCCTGCCCGGTCGGGACGGCACGGGTCCGGACGCCGGCGAGCCCGGCACGCCCGGCGGTACCGGCGGGGACGGCCAGCCCGGCACGGGCCCCGGCACCACCGTGCCGGTCCTGCCGGGAGCTCCCGGCGGGACCGCGCCCGGCACGGGTGCGGACGGGACCGGCACCGGCGGAACCGCCGCCGGCGGGAACGGGACTGCTGCCGCCGGCGACGGGACCGGCACGAACGGGTCCGCTCTCCCCGGCGACTGCACGGACGGCGGCCCCGCCCCGGCCGGCACCGGCGGCGCGCCCGCGGCCGACGGTCCGGACACCGGCGGCCCGGCCGCCTCGGGCTCCCCGGGGAACGGCCCGGGAACCGGCCTGCCGTCGACCGACGCCTGCGGAACCGGCGTCCCCCAGGCCGACGTCGCGTACCGGGCGTCCGCCACGGGGGCGGCCGGCGCGCCGGTCGCGCTGACCGCCGGCGCCCTGGCCGTCGCCGCCGGGCTGCTGATGGCGGCCGGTCGCGGCCGGCTCTGGCGGGACCGGGCGTAGCACTCCCCCGGCGGCAGGGTGGCGACGTGGCCGAGGTCCCCGCGGTCCGGCTCGTGCCGTACGAGCCGGAGCACCTGCTCGCCGTCCTCCCGTGGTTCGACGACCCGGAGGTGCAGCGGCGACTGGGCGGCCGGGCCTGGCCCGAGCGGGAGCTGGCGCTGCGCACGACCCGGTGGACCGAGGAGTTCCGCGGCCGGCGGGTCCTGCGCGCGCACTCGTTCATCGCCCTCGACGAGGCCGACCGTCCGGTCGCCCAGATCGGCGGGGACGTCTACGACCGCTGGACGGTGTGGGACCCGGAGCGCGAGGCGGTGCTCGCCGAGGACCGGCGGACGACGATGGGCGCGGCCTACGTCGTCGACCCCGGCCGGACCGGCCGCGGATACGGGCGGGCGGCCCTGGCGGCTCTGGTCGCGGCGCCCGAGACCGCCGACGTCGAGCAGTTCGTCCTCGGCATCGAGCCGGACAACACCGCGAGCCTGCACGCGGCGGCCGCGGCCGGGTTCCGGCCGCTGACCACCGAACCGGACGCCGAGGACATGCTCTACCTGCACCTCGTGCGCTGACCGGCCCCGAGCGTCGGACCCCGCTGCCAGTCTGGGGCGGTGGACCCCTCGACCGACCTCGCGCTGCTCCGGCTGGTGGCCCAGCGGCTGGCAGGCCCCCGCCTGCCCGACCCGGGCGCCGTCGTCCGCCGGCTGACCTGCGTGCAGGGCCAGGACCTCCCCGGCGCGCTCACCTCGGTGGCCCTCCGGACGGCGGACGGCTCGCGCGCCGCGGTGGAGGCGGCACTGGACTCGGGCGACGTCGTCCGGTCGTGGCCGATGCGCGGCACCCTGCACCTGGTCGCCGCCGAGGACCTGCACTGGCTGCTGGAGCTGCTCGGCCCGCGGGTGCTGGCCGGCGCTGCCCAGCGGCGAGCCGACCTCGGCCTGACCGAGGCCGAGATCGAGCAGGCCCGGGAGCTGGTGACCGCGGCGCTGTCCGGCGGCCGGCGGGCCGGGCGCAGGGAGCTGCTCGCCGCAGTGGCCGACGGCGGCGTGGCCACCACGGGGCAGCGCGGCTACCACCTGCTCTGGTACCTGTCCCAGACCGGGACGCTGTGCCTGGGCCCGACCGACGGCGGCGAGCAGCTGTTCGTGCTGCTCGCCGAGTGGGTCCGCGCCCCGCGCCGGCTCGGCCGCGAGGAGGCACTGGCCGAGCTGGCGCTGCGGTTCTTCACCGGGCACGGCCCGGCCACCGTCGCCGACCTCGCCCGCTGGGCGGGGCTGCCGGTGCGCGACGTCCGTGCGGGGCTGGCCTCCGTGCGGTCCTGCCTGACCGCCCTGGAGGTCGACGGCCGGGAACACCTGATGGCACCGGAGACCCCGGACCTGCTGGCCGAGCACCGGGCCGACGCCGAGCGGCTGCACCTGCTGCCCGGGTTCGACGAGCTGGTGCTGGGCTACGCCGACCGCAGCTGCACCGTGCCGCCGGAGTTCGCCGGGCGCATCGTGCCGGGCAACAACGGCGTCTTCCGCCCCACCGTCGTCCTGGGCGGCCGGGTGCTCGGCACCTGGCGGTGGACCGGCACCGGCACGCGCCGCCGGCTGGACGCCGAGCCGTTCACCGCGTTCCCGGAGGACGTGTCGGCCGCCCTCCCGGAGGCCGCTGCCGCCCTGCCCTGAGGCGGGGTCCGGTGGCCGCGCCGCGGGGAGCGGAGAAGGCTCGGGGCATGGAGTACACGCGTCTGGGCAGCACCGGCCTGCAGGTCTCGCGGATCTGTCTCGGGATGATGAGCTTCGGCGAGCCGGAGCGGGGGCCGAGCCCGTGGAGCCTTCCGGAGGAGGACAGCCGGCGGCTGATCGAGAAGGCGATCGCCGCGGGAATCACCTTCTTCGACACCGCGAACGTCTACTCGGCGGGGTCCAGCGAGGAGATCACCGGCCGGGCGCTCCGCGACTTCACCGACCGGGAGGACGTCGTCCTCGCGACCAAGGTGCACGGGCGGATGCGCCCCGGCCCCAACGGGAGCGGGCTGTCCCGCAAGGCCATCCTGCGCGAGCTCGAGGAGAGCCTGCGCCGGCTCGGCACCGACTACGTGGACCTGTACCAGATCCACCGCTGGGACCCGGAGACCCCGATCGAGGAGACCCTCGAGGCGCTGGACTCCGCCGTCCGGTCGGGGAAGGTGCGCTACCTCGGGGCGTCGTCCATGTGGGCGTGGCAGTTCAGCAAGGCCCTGCACCTCGCCGGGGAGCACGGCTGGCACCGGTTCGTGTCGATGCAGGACCACTACAACCTGCTCAACCGCGAGGAGGAGCGGGAGATGCACCCGCTCTGCGCCGACCAGGGCATCGGCGTCATCCCGTGGAGCCCGCTGGCCCGCGGCCGGCTGACCCGCGACTGGGACGAGGCGACCAACCGTTCGGAGCAGGACGACTTCGGCCGCCGGCTCTACGACGAGGCCGCCGACCGCGCCGTCGTCGAGCGGGTCGCCGAGGTGGCCGCGGAGCGCGGCGTCCCCCGGGCCCAGGTCGCGTTGGCGTGGGTGCTGGCCAAGCCGGTCGTGACCGCGCCGATCGTCGGCGTCACCAAGGACGCGCACCTCGACGACGCCGTCGCCGCGGTGGACCTGCAGCTGACCGACGAGGAGGTCGCGCGGCTGGAGGAGCCCTACACGCCGCACGCCGTCGCGGGCTTCTGAGCGCTGCGATCGGGCGTACCAGCACCTCGGCCAGGTCGTGCACCACCACCTGCAGCGTCTGGACCCCGACGGACCGGAGCCGGACCCGACGGCGCAGCGGTCGCTGGTGGTCGCGCGGCACGCCGACGGCAGCGTCTCCGGCCGGTTCGACCTCGACGCCGTCGGCGGCGAGGAGCTCGTCGTCGCCCTGGAGTCGACGGTGCAGGCCGGCCGGACGGCCGGTGACGACCGCACCCGGGCACAGCAGCTCGCGGACGCACTGGTGCAGCTCGCCGACGAGCTGGGCTCCTGACCGCGCCTCTCGGGGTAGCTCAGGCCTTCCGCTCGACCACGAACACGGGGATCTGCCGGTCGGTCCGGCGCGCGTACTCCTCGTAGGTCGGGTAGACGGCGACCGCCCGCCGCCACCACTCCTCCCGCTCCTCGCCGAACACCTCGCGGGCGACGCCGTCCCACGGCTCGGGGCCGTCCTGGACGGTGACCTGGTCGGGGTGCCGGCGCAGGTTCGCCACCCACGCGGGGTCCTTCGGGGCGCCGCCGACCGAGCCGACCATCGCGTAGGCGCCGTCGTGCTCCACCCGCATCAAACCGCCCTTGCGGACCTTCCCGGACGTGGCGCCCCGGGTCCAGAAGATCGCGATCGGGATCCCGGTGTCGCGGAGCGTGTTGGCCTCGCGGCCCCCGGTCGCCTCGTAGCGCTCGACCTGCTCGCGGACCCAGGCTGCGGTGCTCGGCTCGTACTCACCTTCCAGCGGCATGGACCGAACCTAGGTGGGTCACCGCCGACCGGCCTCCGGAGCCGTGAAGTCGATCGTGTGCGGCACGAACCAGCTGAGGTTGTCGGTGATGAGCCCGTCGCTCTCGCGGATGCCCAGGCCGGCGGGCTCCCCGTCCACCACCCACGCGCCGATCACGGGGTGGTGCGGTCCGTCGACGCCGGGGAAGTCCGGCAGCGGCGCGAACTCCTGGACGACGAAGCCCTCGGTGCCGTAGCGGCCGGGCTGCTCGGCCACGACGGCGCCGTCCCGGACGATGGCCACGTTGGCGCCCTCCCGGCCCCACAGCGGCTTGCGCACGTACTCCCGCCACGACGACGGCAGCTCGTCGGCGAAGTAGGCCGGGAGCAGCAGGTCCCGCAGTGCCGCGTCGCCGCCGAACAGCCGCCAGAGCACCGGCAGCAGGGCCTTGGTGCTCCACAGCATCTTGTAGGCCGGCTCCACCCAGGTGGTGCCCCCCGGGCGGGCTGCGTCGGCGAGGACGGCCGCGCCGAACTCGTCCTCGATCAGCCACTCCCACGGGTAGAGCTTGAAGGCGACGTCGAGGTGGCGGCCCTGCTGGTCGTAGAACCGCCCGTCGCCGTCGTCGAGGGCGATGTCCTCGACGACGATCTCGATCGCCTCGTAACCGGCCTGGACGACGGTGTCCATGAGGTAGGCGACGGTCATGCGGTCCTCGCCGGAGGTCTCCTCCGACGTCCAGGCCAGGTGGACCCGGGGCCGGACGCCGGTCCGCCGCTCCCACCGCAGCAGGTTGCGCTGCCACGCGGCCACGAGCTTGTCGTGCAGGGCGTTCCACTGGTCGCGGCCCTGACCGGTGAACAGGTGCCAGTTCCACTGGGTGACGGCGGACTCGACCAGGCCGGTCGGGGTGTCGGCGTTGAACTCGAGCAGCTTCGGCGGGCCCTGGCCGTCGTAGCGCAGGTCGAACCGGCCGTACACGCTGGGCGGCTCGGCGTCCCACGTGCGGCGGATCTCCGGCCGGGCGATCGGCGGGATGCCCATCCGGTCGAACAGGTCGTGCTCGACGACGTGGTCCCCGGCGGCGACGCACATCTCGAACAGCTGCGCGACCCACCCCTCCAGCCGCTCGACCTCGCCCATCGTGAAGTCGTAGAAGGGGCCCTCGCGCCAGTAGCTGCGCACCTCGCCCCCGGGCGTCGTGGTCCGGTTGTAGACCAGGCCCTGCGCCTCGATCTCGGCCTCCCACCCCGGCCGGACGACACCCCCCTCGACCCTCCTCATCCGCCGGCGGTGCCCACCCGCGCGCCGGTCCCGGACCCGAGCCCACCGGAGACGCGGGTGCCGCTGCTGACCTTGCCGCTGGGGGGCAGGCCGGCGCGCTGCCGGGCGGCGGTGTCGGTGGGGCTGATGCGGGTCCCCCCGGCGGGCAGCACCGTGCCCACCGGCAGGCCGGGGCGGAAGCCGCCCAGGTAGAGGAAGAACAGGCCGGCGCCGGGACCGCGGTAGTCGTCGTCGCAGAGGTCCTCGTCGACGATCTCGCCGTCCTCGTCGGTGCAGTACGCGACCTGCTCCTGGTCGTCGTCGTCCGTTCCGCAGCCGGCGAGGAACCCGGTGGCCGCGGTCGCCAGCACCGTCGTGGTGAGTGCGCTGCGGACGCGGTTGGAGACGGCCATGTGCTCTCCCGGCTCGGTGGTGTGTCCGCCGACCCTAGATCGCCGCCGGCCCACCGTGGCGGCACCCCGTCGTCGGAGCGCCGGACGCCGGGCCAGCCACTACCGTTCGACCTCCGGAGCCCACCCCCGAGGAGGTGCCAGTGAGCGCACGTCAACCGGCCGAGATGGCCCAGGTGGCCAGCGAGACCGGAGCCAAGAAGGTCCACCGGACCTGGGACCGGGTGCTGGTCAGCGGCTTCCTCGGCGGCGCCTACATCGCCTTCGGGGCCCTGGTCGCGATCACCGTCTCCTCCGGCCTGGACACCGGCCAGTGGGGCACCCTGCCGACGCTGTTCATGGGGGCCGCCTTCACCCTCGGGCTGGTCCTGGTGCTGATCGCGGGCTCGGACCTGGCGACCGGCAACATGCTGCTCGTGCCGCTGGGGGCCATGCAGGGGCGGATCGGCCTCGGCGACGTCGTCAAGAACCTCACCCTCGTGCTGCTGAGCAACCTGGTCGGTGCCCTGTTCGTCGCCTACTTCCTGGCCGTGTCCACAGGGGTCATCGGCGACGCCGACAGCACCGGCAGCGCCGCGCTCACGTTCGAGCGGCTGGCCGAGATCGCCGAGGGGAAGGCCTCCGGGCACTCCGCCTGGGAGACGTTCCTGCGCGGCGTCGGCTGCAACTGGCTGGTCTGCCTGGCCGTGTGGATGTCGCTGTCGGCCAGCAGCGTCTCGGGCAAGATCCTGGCGGTCTTCTTCCCGGTCATGGCGTTCGTGGCGATGGGCTTCGACCACGTGGTGGCCAACATGTTCTTCCTGCCGGCGGCCGTCTTCGCCGGCGTCCCCGGCGTGGGGTGGGGCGACACGGTGGTCAACTGGCTGCTCGCCGGCGCGGGCAACCTGGTCGGCGCCGTCGTCTTCGTCGGCACCTCGTACTGGTACCTCTTCCTCCGCGACGAGCCGGCCGAGCGGCCGACCAGCGCGGAGGGGACCGGGACGCGGGCGGGCGGGGAGACCCCCGAGCGCGCATGAGCAGCCCGCCTCCGCAGGTGGCCGTGCGCGGCGAGGCCCGCCTGGTGGTCGACCCGGAGATCGCCACCCTCGCGGTGACCGTCACCACCCGCGCCCGGGACCGGCAGACCGCCCTGGAGCGGTGCCGCGCCGGTCAGGACGCCGTCGCGGCGGTGCTCGCCGCCGCCGGGGCGTCGGTCGAGGCGGTGGAGACCGCCGGGCTGGCGGTCTACCCCGAGGAGCGCCCCGGGCACGCGGCGGGGTCGGCGGCCACGGTGAGCAGCCAGGTCACGGTGGGTCGGACCGACGACGTCGGCGAGCTGGTCGTGGCCCTCGGCCGGCTCGACGGCGTCACCGTGTCCGGGCCGCACTGGCAGCTGCGTCCGGACAGCCGGGTGGTGGAGGAGGCGCGCCTGGCCGCCGTCCGCGACGCCGTCCACCGCGCCCGGCAGTACGCCGCCGCCGTCGGCGCCCGGCTCACCGCCCTGCTCGAGATCAGCGACGTCGGCCTGTCCTCCGCGGGACCCCGATTCGCCGCACCCGTCGCCGCGTTGGCACGGTTCGCTGCGGAGGAGCTCCGGCTCGACCTGACCCCGGCGCCCCAGGAGGTGCTGGGCGCGGTCGAGGTCCGGTTCGCCATGTCCGAGCCCGACCGGGAGGTCTTCGGAGGATGAGGTACCGCGAGAGCGCCGACCTCGACACGTCGAGCGTGCAGGACCGCCGCGGCCGGGGCGGGCTCGGTGGTGGGCGGGGGCTGGCCGTCGGCGGCGGCGGGCTCGGCCTCGTCGGCGTCGTCGTCCTCGTGCTGTTCCAGCTCCTCGGCGGCGGGGACGGCGGAACCAGCGCGGCTCTCGGGGGGCTCTCGGGACTCGGCCAGGGCGAGACCGCGGACAACACCCAGCTGGAGCAGCAGTGCCGGACCGGCGCCGACGCCAACGAGTCGGTGGAGTGTGCTGTCGTCGCCGACATCGAGTCGATCCAGGACTACTGGGGCCAGGTCCTCCGCGGCCGCTACCAGCCGACGGAGACCGTGTTCTTCCAGGACTCGGTGCAGACCGGCTGCGGCGGCGCGAGCAGCGGCTCCGGCCCCTTCTACTGCCCCGCCGACCAGGGCGTCTACATCGACCTGACGTTCTTCGACCAGCTGCAGACGCAGTTCGGCGCGGAGGGCGGGCTGTTCGTCAACGCCTACGTCATCGCCCACGAGTACGCCCACCACGTGCAGAACCTGCTGGGCACCAACCAGCAGGTGACACCGGGCGTGACCGGGCCGCTCAGCGGCACCGTGCGCCTCGAGCTGCAGGCCGACTGCTACGCCGGCGCCTGGGCGAACCACGCCGAGACCGTGCCCGACGACTCCGGCGCACCCCTGATCGCCGAGATCACCGAGGACGACATCGCCCGCGCCCTCGACGCCGCCGGCCGGATCGGCGACGACTTCATCCAGCGCGACCTCGGCGGCGGAACCGTGGACCAGGACGCCTTCAGCCACGGCACGTCCGAGCAGCGACAGCGCTGGTTCACCACCGGCTACCAGACCGGCGACCCGGGGCAGTGCGACACCTTCGCCACCGACGACCTCGGCTAGGCCGCGACCCGGGGCCGCTCAGCCGACGGTGCCCCGCTGGTCGGCTTCCGCCCCCGGTCCGCTCCTCGCTCGCCGGCGCTCGCTGCGATGCTCCCGGCGGCGTCAGCCGACGGTGAGGGTCTGCTCCTCGGCCTCCACCGCCGCGTTCCACTCCCGCTTCTCGGCCTGCCAGCGGTCCTCGGTGCGCCCGACCCGCCAGTAGCCCGAGATGGAGAGCAGCTCGCGCGGCACGTCGTGGTGCGCCCGCAGGAAGCGCCGGACGTCGCGCACCGCCCCCGCCTCGCCGTGCACGAAGACCTGCACCGAGCCGGCGGGCAGCTCCGCGGCGCACACCGCCGCCACCAGCGCGGTGCCGGGGTGGCCGTCGGCGCGGTGCACCCACTCCACCTCGACGCCGGGACCACCCGGCAGGGGCTGCTCGTCGGCGGCGTCGCCCACCTCGACGAAGACCCGGGCGTGGGCGCCCTCGGGCAGGCGGGCCAGGGCGGCGGTGATGGCCGGCAGCGCGGTGTCGTCGCCGACCAGCAGGTGCCAGTCGACGTCCGGGCTCGGGGTGTAGGCGCCACCGGGGCCCAGCAGCTGGACGACGTCGCCCGCTCGGGCGGCCAGCGCCCACGGCCCGGCCACGCCCTCGTCGCCGTGGACGACGAAGTCGATGGTCAGCTCGCCCGTCGCGGCGTCCCACTCGCGGACCGTGTAGGTGCGGGTCGTGGGCCACAACTCCTGCGGGTGCTCGCTGCGGACCTGCTCCACGTCGAACGGGGTCGCGTAGGGCGCTCCGGCGGGCGCGAAGAGGATCTTGACGTAGGAGTCGCTGTGCTCGGGGGCGAACCCGGCCAGGCCGTCTCCGCCCAGGACCACCCGGACCAGGTGCGGAGTCGGGCGGGAGGTCCGCAGGACCGTGGCCAGCCGGGGGGTGCGGGGACGACGCGGGGCCTGGTCGGCCATGGCAGGGCTCCTCGCAGAGACGTAGGGAAGGCTCACCTTAGTACGCCCTCACCAGTCCCCGGTCAGGACGCTGTTTCGCCCACCGCCCTCCGGGGGTACCAGGACCTCGCACCCCGGTGCACCCGCCATGCGGCCCGGCCGCGACCCCGCGCCACCGGCCGCCGCCAGGAACCCGTCCTGCCTCGGAGGCGAACGGGTCCCCGGTATGCCCGCACAAGGCTCATCGACGGCCGTCGATCATGCATGTGTGGAAGATCAGCTACGCGGGTAGCGCCTGCTCCGACCACGATCCACGCCAGGAGGACCGATGACTCACTCCATCGACACCCCGTTCCCGCCGCCGCCGGCCACCGGCACCGGCGCGACCGCCGGGACGACGACCACCGGCACGACCACCGGCACGAGCTCCCCCTCCACCGCCGACGTCGCCAAGGACGAGGCCCGCAACGTGGGCCAGACCGCCGCCCAGGCCGGCAGCCAGGTCGCCTCGACCGCCGCCGACCAGGCCAAGCAGGTCGCTTCCGAGACCAAGGCCCAGGCCCAGGACCTCGTCCAGCAGGGCCGTACCCAGCTCCGCCAGCAGGCCGTCACCTCCCAGCACAAGGCGGCCGAGGGCCTGCAGGGCATCGCCTCCCAGCTGCGGTCGATGGTCGAGGGCAACGCCCCGGCCCCCGGCCCGGCCCGCGACCTGGTCGAGCAGGGCACGGCCAAGGTCGAGGAGTTCGCCGGCTGGCTGCAGAACCGCGAGCCGGCCGACCTGCTCGAGGAGGTCCGCTCCTTCGCCCGCCGCAAGCCGGGCGTCTTCCTGCTGAGCGCCGCGCTCGCCGGTGTCGTCGCCGGACGGCTGACCAGCGGGGTCAAGGCCGCGCACAGCAGCACCGGCACGTCGGGCACGACCGGCCAGCACTACGCGCCGTCGACCTACACGCAGACCAACTACGCCGCCCCGACGCCGGCCTACTCCGGCTACAGCGAGACGACCACCGGCTACGGCGAGACCACGACCGGGTACGGCGAGACGGCCGGGTACAGCGGCACCGCCACCACGGGCACGGCCCCCGTTCCGCCGTCCCCGTACGGCACCGTGCCGCCGGAGGGCTCGGCGGTTCCGCCGACCACCCCGGCCGGCTGGGACGACCCCACCCGCACCCCGGGCCGGGGGGTCTGACCGATGAGTTCGCCCTACTCCGGCGCCACGCCGGTCGGGTCACCGCAGGGGTACCAGGACCCGGCGGGCTCCCCCAACTACACCGTCGCGCCCGACGAGGCCTACGGCGCCCACAGCGGTGACATCGGCACGCCGATGACCGAGCAGGGCCGCCCCGACGTCGACGGCACGTCGGTCGGCCAGCTGATGGGCGAGGTCGCCAAGGACCTCTCCACCCTGATGCGCCAGGAGCTCGAGCTGGCCAAGGCCGAGGTCAAGGCCGAGGCGAGCAAGGCGGGCAAGGGCGCGGGCCTGATGGGCGCCGCCGGGTTCGCCGGCTACATGGTGCTGCTCTTCCTCTCCATCGCCCTGTGGTGGGCCCTGGAGAACGTCATGGACGCCGGGCTGGCCGCTCTCATCGTGGCCGTCCTGTGGGGCGTCATCGGCGCGGTGGCCTTCGTCCTGGGCCGCAACCAGCTCAAGAAGGTCAACCCGAAGCCGGAGCGCACGGTCGACACCCTGCAGCAGGTGCCCGGCGCCCTGAAGCCCAACTGACCCCCGGCCCACCCCAGACATCGGAGTTGCAGACATGACCAGCAGTGACCCGGAAGTGATCCGGCGCCAGATCGAGCAGACCCAGCGCGAGCTGAGCTACGACGTCGACGCACTCAACGAGAAGGTGAACCCCGCCCGGGTCGTGGACCGGCGGGTCACCGCGGCCAAGGGCCGCATCACCCAGGCGAAGGAGAAGGTGATGGGCAGCGCTCAGAACGCTCGGCAGTCGGTGATGGGCACCGCCCAGCACACCACCTCGTCGACGCAGGGGCTGGCGTCGAACGCCGCCGGCTCCGTGCAGGACGCGGCCTCGAGCGCCGCGGAGTCGGTGCAGGGCGCGGCGCAGTCGGCCGCGCACGCGGTGCAGCAGGCACCGGACACCGTCGTCCGCCAGACCCAGGGCAACCCGCTCGCCGCGGGCCTGATCGCCTTCGGTGTCGGCTGGCTGGTCTCCAGCCTCCTGCCGGCCACCGACAAGGAGCGGCAGCTCGCCCAGCAGGCCGAGACGGCGGTGCGCGAGAACAAGGACGCGCTGCTGGCGCCGGCCAAGCAGGCCGCCCAGGAGATCGGCGAGCAGCTCAAGCCCGCCGCCCAGCAGGCCGTCGAGGAGGTCAAGTCCACCGCTCAGGACGCCGCGCAGACCGTCAAGGACGAGGGCCAGTCCGCGGCGCAGGACGTGCAGGGCCAGGCCCAGCAGTCCCGGCAGACGGTGCAGAGCCAGTCCGGTAGCTGAACACGGGCCTCCCCGCAGGGAGGTCACCTCGCACTGCGCCCCGTCGGGATCCCCGGCGGGGCGCGGTGCTGTCCGGGGCCGCTCACCCCGGCGGGTGAGCGGCGGCGAGGGCGGCTCCAGGCCCGGTCGGCGGACGCCGTTGTCGGAGGTGGACACAGACCACCGGCGCGGCACCCCCTGCCCGCGCCACCGCCCAGGGAGCCGCCACCGTGCCCACCGACGCGCCGCGGGTGCTGGTCGCCGACGACGAGGACGACATCCGCGCCCTCGTCTGCCTCGCGGTGCGCCGCGCGGGTGGCACCGTCGTCGCAGACGTGGCCGACGGCGCCGCGGCGCTCGCGGCTGCCCGTGCGCAGCGACCCGACCTCGCCGTCCTCGACGTCTCCATGCCCGGCGCCACCGGGCTCGAGGTCTGCACGGCCCTGCGCGCCGAGGCCGCGACCGCCGAGGTGGCGGTGCTGCTGCTGTCCGCCGGCGCCTCCCCGGACGACGTCGCCCGCGGGCTGGCCGCCGGAGCCGACGCCTACCTGCCCAAGCCCTTCTCGGTCGCCGGCCTGTCCGCCCGTGTGCGCGAGCTGACCACCGGAGCGACCGCATGACCACCACCGAGGCAGCGCCGGCGGCGTCGCAGGAAGCCGAGCTGGACCGGTTGCGGGCCGAGAACGCCGCGCTGGTGGCCCAGATGCACCACCGCGACGCCGAGCTCGAGGTCGCGACCCGGATGCTGCGGGCCCGGGCGCAGACGATGACCAGCGTGATCGACGCGGTCACCGAGCAGTCGATCATCGGCACCGACGTCGACGGCGTGATCCGGGTCTGGAACCCGGGAGCGGAGCGGATGCTCGGCCTGCCCCGGGCCGACGTCGTCCGCCGGCGGTCCATCACCGAGTTCCACCTGCCGGAGGAGCTGGCGGAGGCCGGCGGCGGGCTCGCCGCGCTCGTGCGCACCGCGCAGGAGCAGGGCAGCGACGTGCGCGACTGGACCTACCTCACCGCGGGCGGCGAGGAGCTGACCGTCTCCGTGGCCGTCACGCCGCGCACCGACGACGGCGGTGCGCACGCCGGGTGGAACTTCGTGGGCACGGACATGACCGAGGTCCGGGCCACCGAGCGGATGAAGGACCAGTTCGTGAGCCTCATCAGCCACGAGCTGCGCACCCCGCTGAGCTCGATCCTCGGCTACCTGGAACTGGTGCTCGACGACCCCGACCAGCCGCTGACCGACGACCAGCGGCAGTACCTCGCCACGGTCGAGCGCAACGCGCAGCGGCTGCTGCGGCTGGTCGGCGACCTGCTGTTCACCGCGCAGGTGGACGCCGGACGGTTCGATCTCCAGCCGGAGGACGTCGACCTGGCCGCCGTGGTGCGCGCCGCCGAGGAGACGGCCCGGGTGACCGCCACCGCCGCGGGTGTCGAGGTGGTCCTCGCGGTGCCCGGCGACGGCCTCGTCGTGCACGGGGACGCCGTCCGGCTCGGGCAGGCGTGCGACAACCTCGTCTCCAACGCGGTCAAGTTCACCCCGCGCGGCGGGCGGGTCACGCTGACGCTGGCCACAGCCTGGCGGGCGCCGGACGGGACCGTCGGCGGCGAGGAGTGCCCCGGCGCGGTGCCAGTGGCCCGGCTGGCGGTCAGCGACACCGGCATCGGCATCCCCGCCGGTGAGCAGGCCCAGCTGTTCGCGCGGTTCTTCCGGGCGTCCACCGCGCGGCGGCACGCCGTCCCCGGCGTCGGCCTGGGGCTGGCCATCACCAAGGCCATCACCACCGCGCACGGCGGGACGCTGGAGCTGACCAGCACCGAGGGCCAGGGCACGACCTTCACCCTCACGCTGCCCCGCTGAGAGAGGACCCCCTGGACCCCCTCCAGAGGAGGGGGCCGTAGAGGCTTGCGGTTCTCTTGCGGGAGGCGGGCGGGGAGCCTGCGGTTGGGTGTCCAGAGTCGTCTGTGTCGCCGGGAACACCCCGTTCCTGGCCGGTCACAGGAGATGCACCGGACATGAGCACCACGGCCCGCACCAGCACCGCCCGCAAGATCGTCGGCTCCCTCGGCGTGATCGGCGCCGCCGCAGCGGTGGCCGGGCTGGGCACCTTCGGCACCTTCACCGACTCGACCACCCCGATCTCCACCCAGGTGCAGTCGGGCACGGTCTCGATCAACCTGACCACGCCCACCCCGATCGCCGCGCCGGCCAGCGCCTTCGTGCCCGGCGACTCGATGAGCCGCGCGGTCACCGTGGTCAACGACGGCAACTCGCCGCTGTCCTCGGTCAACCTGAACGTCTCCGCCACCGTCGGCAGCGTGCTCACCAGCGACACGGCCAAGGGCCTGCAGCTGAACCTGAAGTCCTGCACGGTGCCCTGGACCGCCGGCGGCACCGCCGCCGCCCCGACCTACACCTGCACGGGCACGGTCACCGACATCGCCACCGGCCCGGCGGTCAGCAACTTCCCGGTCGCGGGCGCCGCCAGCCTCAACCCCGGCGGCACCGACCACCTCGTCTACACGATCAGCCTGCCCGGCACCGCGGACAACACCTTCCAGGACAAGTCCGCCACCCTCAGCCTGGTCTTCTCCGGCACCCAGCGCGCCGCCGCGGCCCGCTGACCGACGCCCTCGCCGACCACTCCCCCGGAGAACCCGCCATGACCGCAATCCTCACCCTGCCCGCCCCGGGGGCAGCCCGCGCGCTGCCCCCGGTCCCCGGCCGCACCACCGCGCCCGTCCTGCGCCGGGTCGCCGCGGGCACCGCCCGCTGGGCCACCCGCGCCCTGGTGGGCATCGCGGTCCTGGCCTTCGCCGGCCTGGCCCTGGGCCCGCACGCCTTCGGCTACCGCACCATGACCATGCTCACCGGCTCCATGGCCCCGGTCATCGACCCCGGCGACGTCGTCATCACCACGCCCCTGGCCGTCGCCGACGTCACCGAGGGCATGATCATCAGCTACCACATCCCCATCGACGACCACCGCGTCGTCACCCACCGCGTCATCGACGTCGACCACGCCGCCGACGGCACCGTCACCGTGCAGACCCGCGGCGACGCCAACGACCACCCCGACCCCTGGACCGCCGTCCTGGAAGGCGACACCGCCTACCAGGTCCAGGCCGTCATCCCCGAGGTCGGCCAGGTCATCACCGCCCTGCGCACCCCCTGGATCAACCACCTGCTCGTCTACGGCGCCCCCACCCTCCTCGCCGGCTGGCTCCTGCTCACCATCTGGCGCCCCACCACCACCGACGACACCACCCACGACCAGGACGAGGAGGCCCGCACGTGAGCGTCAGCCGCCGTCCCGAGCGTTCCGCCCGGCGTCGCGGGAACCGGCTGCGGGTGCACGACGCGTCCGGCGCCGGGGGTCGGGGAGATCGCACGGCCCTCGTCGTCGACGCCGACCGCGCCGACCGCGCCCGGCTCGCCGGCCTGCTGGAGGCGACCGGCTGGGCGGTGCACGAGGCCGCCGACCACCACGCTGCACTGGCGCTGGCCCGCCGGCTGCCCCTCGACCTGGTCGTCACGGACCTGCCCGCCCCGGCCGGGGAGGGCCCCGCCCTGCTCCGCCGCCTCCGGCTCGTCGGCTGCCGGGCCCGCCTCCTCGTGGTCACCGGCGAAGCCGCCACCGCCGAGGACCGGAACGCCGCACTGGCCGCCGGTGCACTGGCCTGCCTGCCCAAGCCGGTCGGCACCGAGCTGCTGCTGGAACGGCTGCGCCACCGGGCGCTCCCGCCGGCCGACGGATCCGCCCGCCCGGCTCCGCGGCCCCTGCCCATCGACCTGCCCGAGGACGACGTGGACGACGACCTGATGGACCGGTTGCAGGAGCTCTACGCCAGCGCCCTGCCCGACCGGCTGACCGCCATCACCGACGGTGCCCGGACCGGCGACACCACGGCCGTGGCCTTCGCCTCCACCACGCTGGCCGGGACCAGTGCCCAGCTGGGCCACCCCGAGGTCGCGGCCGTCTGCCAGGCGATCGCCTCCGACGCCCGCCGCGGCATCCTGGCCCACCACCTCGTCGTCGAGCTGCGCGCGGTCGCCGGGGCCTGAGCCCGCCGGCTCCGGCCGCCCGGCCGATCCCGGAGCCGCTGCATCTTGCGGTTCTCTTGCGGGAGGCGGGCGGGGAGCCTGCGGTTGGGTGTCCAGAGTCGTCTGTGTCGCCGGGAACACCCCGTTCCTGGCCGGTCACAGGAGATGCACCGGACATGAGCACCACGGCCCGCACCAGCACCGCCCGCAAGATCGTCGGCTCCCTCGGCGTGATCGGCGCCGCCGCAGCGGTGGCCGGGCTGGGCACCTTCGGCACCTTCACCGACTCGACCACCCCGATCTCCACCCAGGTGCAGTCGGGCACGGTCTCGATCAACCTGACCACGCCCACCCCGATCGCCGCGCCGGCCAGCGCCTTCGTGCCCGGCGACTCGATGAGCCGCGCGGTCACCGTGGTCAACGACGGCAACTCGCCGCTGTCCTCGGTCAACCTGAACGTCTCCGCCACCGTCGGCAGCGTGCTCACCAGCGACACGGCCAAGGGCCTGCAGCTGAACCTGAAGTCCTGCACGGTGCCCTGGACCGCCGGCGGCACCGCCGCCGCCCCGACCTACACCTGCACGGGCACGGTCACCGACATCGCCACCGGCCCGGCGGTCAGCAACTTCCCGGTCGCGGGCGCCGCCAGCCTCAACCCCGGCGGCACCGACCACCTCGTCTACACGATCAGCCTGCCCGGCACCGCGGACAACACCTTCCAGGACAAGTCCGCCACCCTCAGCCTGGTCTTCTCCGGCACCCAGCGCGCCGCCGCGGCCCGCTGACCGACGCCCTCGCCGACCACTCCCCCGGAGAACCCGCCATGACCGCAATCCTCACCCTGCCCGCCCCGGGGGCAGCCCGCGCGCTGCCCCCGGTCCCCGGCCGCACCACCGCGCCCGTCCTGCGCCGGGTCGCCGCGGGCACCGCCCGCTGGGCCACCCGCGCC
Organism: Geodermatophilus sp. CPCC 206100; assembly: GCF_048569675.1. Classification (NCBI taxonomy): domain Bacteria; kingdom Bacillati; phylum Actinomycetota; class Actinomycetes; order Geodermatophilales; family Geodermatophilaceae; genus Geodermatophilus; species Geodermatophilus sp. CPCC 206100. The sequence goes on along the minus strand of NZ_JAQISV010000046.1, from coordinate 39,209 downwards.
CTGGTGGGCATCGCGGTCCTGGCCTTCGCCGGCCTGGCCCTGGGCCCGCACGCCTTCGGCTACCGCACCATGACCATGCTCACCGGCTCCATGGCCCCGGTCATCGACCCCGGCGACGTCGTCATCACCACGCCCCTGGCCGTCGCCGACGTCACCGAGGGCATGATCATCAGCTACCACATCCCCATCGACGACCACCGCGTCGTCACCCACCGCGTCATCGACGTCGACCACGCCGCCGACGGCACCGTCACCGTGCAGACCCGCGGCGACGCCAACGACCACCCCGACCCCTGGACCGCCGTCCTGGAAGGCGACACCGCCTACCAGGTCCAGGCCGTCATCCCCGAGGTCGGCCAGGTCATCACCGCCCTGCGCACCCCCTGGATCAACCACCTGCTCGTCTACGGCGCCCCCACCCTCCTCGCCGGCTGGCTCCTGCTCACCATCTGGCGCCCCACCACCACCGACCACGACCAGGACGAGGAACGCGAGTGACCGCCGGCCGGACGGCCCCGGCCACGGCTCCGGCCGGGATCCGCACCGGCGGGCACCAACTGGACCGACCTTGCGCAGGCCTTGCGGTTCCGCGGCGGGAAGCCTGCGGCCGCCCCGGCACAGTCGACACCGACATCAACCGCGACACCGACACCGAGACGGAGGACCACCAGTGATCACCACCCGCCGCGCCCTGGTCCTGCTGGCGCTGACCGTGGCCGTCGTCCTCGGCGCCGTCATCCCCGCGAACGCCGCCTTCACCGACAACACGACCGCCTTCCAGGCGTCGGTGACCACGGTGAAGGTCCAGCCGCCGACCCAGGTGAAGGTGAACAGCTCCTGCGTCACCACCACCTGGACGACCAAGCGGGTCGTCTACACCGACCCGGTCACCGGCGCCCAGACGACGCGGTCCACGACCCACACCATGACCTCCGAGAACAGCCGGACCAACGTGGACAGCACCACCACGTCGACGACCCCCGGCCCGGGCGTGGGCGAGACGACCACCACGACGGTCGACAAGGACACCCAGCTCTACGTGTCGGCCACCTGGAACCGCAGCACCTCGGCCGACGTCACCGGCTACCAGATGAGCGCGCACCTCGGGAACGGCTACGTGTTCACGATGCTCAGCGGCGCGGACACGACCTCCATGAGCGCCGACGCGGACGCCGACTACCTGTCCACCTCGCTCAAGGCGACGATCGACACGGTGACCAGGTACGGGTGGACCGCCCAGTCGGCGCTGTCCAAGACGCTCAGCTGCTGACCGCAACGCAACACAGCGGGCCCGGACCTCACCGAGGTCCGGGCCCGCTGTGCTGCGGAGGGGCTACGCGACGAGCCGGTAGCCGACGCCGCGGACGGTGCGGATCTCCGGCGAGCTGAGGCCGGCGGCCTGCAGCTTGCGGCGGAGGTTGGACATGTGCGCCTCGACCAGACGGACGCTGCCCTCCCAGTCGGTCTGCCACACCTCGCGCAGCAGGGTCTCACGCTGCAGCACGCGGCCGGGCCGGGAGGCCAGCGCGGCCAGCAGGTCGAACTCGGTGCGGGTCAGGTCGACGACGGCGCCGTCCACGCGGACCTCGCGGCTGTCCTCGTCCACCTCGAGCTCGGCGAGGCGGCGGACCGACTCCTCCTCCGGCACCGGCCGCGGCGCCGGGACGCGCGGACGACGGAGCATCGCCTGCACGCGGGCGACCAGCTCGCGCGGCGAGAAGGGCTTGGCCATGTACCCGTCGGCGCCGACGGCGAGGCCGATCAGCAGGTCGACCTCCTCGGCGCGCGCAGTGAGCATGAGGACGTAGCACTCGCTCTCGGCGCGGATCTGACGGCACACCTCGGTGCCGTCGGCGTCCGGCAGCCCCAGGTCGAGCACCACGACGTCGGGTACCGCCCGCCGGACCTCGGCCAGCGCCTCGGCGCCGGACGCGACGGCACGGACGTCCATCCCGGCCCTGCGCAGCACCGTGCAGACCAGTTCCCTGATCTCCTCGGTGTCCTCCACGACGAGCACGGACTGCTCGGACACGACGTCTCCACCTCCCGGTCGGGGTTCTCCGGCGACGCCGATCGAGGCGTCACCTGGACGAGGGATCGACCCGCGCCCGGCCGGCCTTGAGCGCCACCCGGGGTTCTCCCCCCAAGGGAGGACGTCGTCGGGGTCAGCCGCCCGGGGGACGCCGCACCTCGACCGCGGCGGAGACGATCGGGGCCGTCGGACCGGGGTGGACCGCGGAGAGCACCAGCCCGCGGGCGCCCGCCAGCCGGCCGACCGCCTCGACGACCGGCCCCTCCGCGCCGGGGGTCATGACGGAGAAGGCGACGAGGACCCGCCCGCCCGGCGCGAGCACCCGCGCGACGACGTCCCACGTCGCCTCCTCGTCGGCATCCCAGAACGCGCGCACGTTGAACGACACGACGACGTCGAACGGCTCGGTGCCCAGGTCGGCGTCGCGCAGCGCCGCGGCGTGCAGCCGCACCCGGCCGGCGTCGACCGCGGCCCGGTTGCGGCGGGTGGCGGCGGCGACCATGGTCGGCGACCGGTCGACGGCGAGGACCTCGCCCGCCCGCTCGGCGAGCAGCGCGACGAGGACGCCGTGGCCGCAGCCGACCTCGAGCACCCGCTCCCCCGCCCGCGGGGCGACCAGGTCGGCGGTCCAGGCCAGCCGTTCGGAGGCGCTCGGCACGGCGTCAGCTCAACCGGCGCGTGTCCGCGGGGAGCACCCCGCCGGCGACCAGCTCGGCGGTGCAGTCCTGGAGGGCGGTGAGCGCGACCCGCTGCGGGAAGGGGCCGGTGGAGACGCGGGCGACCCCGAGCTCCTGCAGGTCGCGCACCGGCGGGGTCGCACGGGGCACCGCCAGCACCGACAGCCGGCCGCGGCCCAGGCCGTCCACCAGGGCGGCGATCTCGTCGCGGTCGACCACCCCGGGCACGAAGACCACGGGTGCTCCCGCGTCGAGGTAGGCGCGGCCGCGCCGGACCGCCTCGGCGAGCAGCGGTCCGCGCTCGGTGTCCGGGCCGGCGTGCAGCACGACGTCGGTCCGGGCGTTGAGCACGAAGGCGAGGCCGGCGTCGCGACCGGCGGCCAGCACCGCTTCGACCGCGGCAACCGCCTCGTCGAGCGGCCGGCCGCCGTCCTCCAGGTTGCCGCCGACGACGCCGGCCGCGATCGCGCGCCGCGCCGTCCCGCCGGGATCGCCGTAGCCGGCCTCCATGTCCATGGTCACCGGGAGGTCCACCGCGGCGGCGATCCGCTCGACCATGTCCAGGTGCAGGTCGAGCGGGATGTGCTCCCCGTCCTCGTACCCGAACGTCGCGGCGATGGAGTGGCTGGCGGTGGCGAGCGCCCGCACCCCGTCGGTCGCGGCCACCACCCGCGCCGAGACGACGTCCCACACGTTGGCCAGCACGAGGATCTCCGGTGCGGTGTGCAGGTCGAGCAGCGTCCGGGCGCGGCCGGAGAGGTCGGGCATGCCGCCGAACGTAGGGGACGCGGGGGCCGCACCGGCCGCACGCACGTCACCCGGACGGAGGGGACACCGGCGGCCGGCTCAAGACCGGACGCTCCGGCGTCGAAGGTGAGGGTGCCCGGGTACAGGGCGCCGCCGGGGCCCGATGCCCCGCCCAGCAGGAGAACGACCCATGATCGGTCTGACCCGTCGCAACGGCGAGTACTGCCGCATCGACCCCGACGCCATCGAGCGGATCGAGGCCCACCCCGACACCGTCGTCTTCCTGGTCGACGGTGCGCACTACTGCGTGCTCGAGACCGTCGACGAGATCGTGGCCCGGGTGCGCGACGCCCGCGCCGCGTCCATCACCGCCTGCTGGGTCCTCGACCTGGGCGAGCGGCAGGCCCGCTAAGACCTCGTCCCGGCGCGCCGGCCGGTCCCGCCGACCGCACCGCCGCCTCCCCGAGGCTCAGGCGGCCGCGGGCCGGCAGGCGACCGAGAGGATGTAGTCGAACCAGCGCCGGCCGCCGCTCTCGGGCAGGGGCACGGGGCCGACGAGGACCATCGTGTCCCAGTCTGGCGTCCCCGCGCCCGCGCGGCCGACCTCGTGCTCGATCTCCGCGCGCAGCCCCGCCAGGGCGCTGCGGACGTCGGGATAGGGCAGGGCGATGGCCGAGGAGTGCCAGGTCATCGTCGCCGTCCGGTCAGCGGTCGGTGCCGTCACGCTGCACCCCCGTGAACACGAACTCGAGCACGCTCGAGGCGTCCTGGAAGCCGTTGCCGGCCGTGGCAGGCAGGGTCACGGCGGCCCGCAGGTGGTCCACGCCGCCGGGCGCGAGGGCCCGGGCGCCGCTCAGTGCCCGGTCCATCACGACCGGGCCCGTGTAGAAGGACTCGACGTCCGCGGCGCACCGGTACCCGGCGCCCGAGACCTCCCACGGCAGGGAGCAGGACTCCACCACCATCTGCAGGCCGTGGGTGCTGTCGCTGTCCAGCACGCTGGACGACGGAGCCCGCAGCGCGAGCGTCACCGCCGACAGCGGGGCGTCGCCGTCGTTGACCAGGTCGATGACCACCTGGGCGTCGTCCCCGGGGACCCAGCCGCCGCTGACGAACGGGACGGTGGCCTGGTTCGCCGCCGGCGACAGGGCGATGGACACGACGCCGGTGTCGACCTCCGTGTCCACCGGCGTGGTGCTGTCGGTGAAGGTGCCGTAGGTGCCCAGGCCGGCGACCGCCGCTGCCGCGGCCAGGACGCCGATGGAGCCGATGACCCGCCGGGTCCGGTGGGCCGGCGGAGCGCTGGAGGTGGTCCTCACGGGGTCTCCTCGGTCGATGGAGCCGGCGGACTCCCCGCCGGCAGCTCCGACTCTGCGGCGGCTTCCGCACGGACCCCGCCGCGCTCCCGCAAGGCTCGCGCAAGACCTGGGGGACGACGGCCGTCGACGGCGGGCGGCGGTCGCCGCCACGATCGGGGACGCCGCCCCCGCGGTGTGAGGGGGAGACCGTCATGGCCGAGCTGACCGGCGGCCGGCCACTCGAGGACGACGTCGTCCTGCTGTGCCTCCGGCTGCACGGCCCCCAGCCGGGCGGCGCACCCCACCCCTGGGGATGAGGCACGACCCCCTCGACCCTCCTGTTCGCCCGCGGGGCACTGATCATGGCCGGTACGGCAGCCGCCGACCTACAGGGAGCACCACGTGAACATCACCGTCCGGACGACGAGGCTGGCGACCGACGGCCAGATCTGGAGCGAGGTCGCCCGGGTGCTGGATCGCCGGGCCGCCATGAAGCACCCGCCCTTCAGCCTGACCGTGTCCGACGCGGTCGCCCTGGGGATCGCGCGCATGTACCGCAGCGCCACGCTCAGCGGCCAGGTGCTGGACCGCTTCGCGGACGGCGGGACGGTGGACAGCGACGAGCTCGTCGAGGCGGCGCGCTTCGAGCAGGGCTTCGCCTCGGCCGAGGGACACGCCGCGCTGCGCTGCCTGGTCCTCTGGGTGCACGACCAGACGCACCGGCAGGCCGAGCGGCGGGCCCTCCCCCGACGGGCCTGACCGCCCTCAGCCCCGTCGAGACGGGCGTCCGTCCTCGGTGCCGGCCCGTGCGCGGGCGGCCTGACGGACCAGGTGGTCGTGCTCGGCGAGGTTCGTCGCGCGGCGGGCGGCCTCCGCGTACGCCGCCGCGGCGGCGGCGAGGTCGCCGCCCAGCTCGTGCAGGTACCCGCGGACGGCGTGCCACCGGTGCCGCTCGCCCAGCACCTCGCGCAGCCGGTCGGTCTCCCGCAGCCCGGCGGCGGCGCCGAGGACGGAGCCGACCGCGACCGCGCGCCCGAGCACCGCGGCAGGGTCCTGGCGCACCGGGTCGTCGGAGAGGGCGACGAGGTCGTCGTACCAGGCGAGGATCTGCGGCCAGTCGGTCTCCTCGGCGCTCGCCGCGTCGTCGTGCAGGGCGGCGATGGCGGCCTCGACCTGATAGCGGCCGGGGCGCTGGAGGGCCAGCGCCGACTGCAGCACGCGCACCCCCTCGGCGATCTCGCGGGTGTCCCACAGCCCGCGGTCCTGCCGGTCGAGCGGGACGATGCGGCCGGCCGCGTCGAGTCGCGCCGCGCGGCGGGCGTGGTTGAGCAGCATCAGCGCGAGCAGCCCGCGTGCCTCCGGCTCCTCGGTGGCGAGGGTGAGCTGGCGGGCGAGCCGGATCGCCTCGGCGGCCAGGTCCACCCGGCCGGCGTGCCCGGCCGTGTAGACGAGGGAGAGCACCCGCAGCACGACGGCGAGGTCGCCGGGCTGGTCCAGCCGGCGCCCCCGGAGGGTGCGCTTGGCCCGGCTGATCCGCTGCGCCATCGTCGCCTCCGGCACGAAGAAGGCGTCGGCGATCTCCCGGGTGGAGAGGCCCGCGACGGCGCGCAGGGTCAGCGCCACCTGAGAGGCGGGCGCGAGGTCGGGGGAACAGCAGCAGAACAGCAGGAAGAGGGTGTCGTCGCCCTCCTCGGTCGCGCCTGGCCGGGGCTCGGCGTACGTCACCTCCTCGCGGCGGGACCGGGCGGCCTCGCTGCGGCGGGCGTCGACGAGACGCCGGATCGCGACCGTCGTCAGCCACGCGCGCGGGTCGCGCGGCGGGTGCTCGGGCCACACCCGCAGGGCTTCCAGCAGCGCCTCCTGCAGCGCGTCCTCGGCGGCGTCGAAGTCCTCGCCCCGCCGGACCAGGCCCGCGAGGACCCGGGGGACGAGGGCGCGCAGCGCGCCCTCGCCCAGCCGTCCTGTCGGCTCCATCACGCCGGGTCAGTCGTCCGACGGCGCCCCGGACATGACCTCGCGGACGTCGATCCACTCGCACAGCGGCTCGCCGCCCGGGCCGGGCTCGGAGGAGATCAGGGCCGCGATCTCGAGGGCCCGCTCCCGCGAGTCGACGTCGACCAGGTACCAGCCGGCCACCAGATCGCTGGTCTCGGGCAGTGGGCCGTCGGTGGTGACCGGCGCGGCGTCCGGACCGCCGTAGCGGACCCAGGTCTGCGCCGGCGTGAGCGCCTTGACGTCGACGATCTCGCCGCGCTCCTCGAGCGTCTCGCCGACGTGCTTGAGAAAGGCGAAGTGCGCCTCCACGTCCTCGGGGGCCCACTGGTCCATCGGGGGGAAGGGACGGTGCTGCTCGGGGCCGCCGCGGTAGTGCTTGAGGAGCAGGTACTTCGGCATGGTCGTCTCCCGGTGTCGTGGGCCGCGTCCGTCGTGGCCCTCACCTGGTGAGCGGAGCCGGTCAGGGCTTCTCGACATGAGACCACTCCCCGGCTCCGCGCGACCGTCCTCAGGAACCGGCGCGCAACTGCGCCAGGAAGCGCCGTCCCGGCTCCGGATCGACGCCGAACTGCTCGGCGTAGCGCTCGTGGACCTCTCCCCACGGCTCGTGCGCCGCCTCCTCCGACACGTGCCCGCCGGCGAGGTGGGGCTCCAGACGGGAGAGGTAGGCGTCCCAGCCGGCGGCGGTCTGGGCGGCGGCGGAGCGGTCGTCGAAGACATGGGTGAAGACGAGCCGGCAGCCGCCCTCGTGCTCGGTCAGGTCGAAGGCGTACTGGTCGCCGGCGAAGGTCCAGGCCAGGCGGTGCGGCGGCTCGAGGACGGTGACCTCGCCGCTCATGCCGGCGGCCTCGAAGACCTCGCCGACCGCCGGTGTCCAGTCAGCCGCCGCCGGGAACCAGCGCTCGAGCTCCGCCGGCACGCTGACCGCCCGCCAGACGCGCTCGACCGGGTGGGCGAGGACACGCTCGAAGCGCAGCGCGGGGCGTCCGTCGACCGTCTCCAGGGTTCCGTCACTCACGAGTCCTCCAGGTGTCGTTCCAGGGCGTCGAGCCGGCTGGACCAGAGCATCCGGTAGGGCTCCAGCCACTGCACGACCTCGGCCAGGGGCTCGGGCCGCAGCGCGTACATGCGCTGCTTCCCCTGCGTGCGCGCCACGACGAGCCCGGCCTCGCGCAGCACCCTCAGGTGCTTCGACACCCCGGGCTGGCTGAGCCCGAGGTGCGTGACCAGGTCGGCGACCGGCCGCTCGCCGGAGCGCAGCAGGTCGAGGATCTGCCTGCGGTGCGGCTCGGCGAGGGCGGCGTAAGCGCTCACGACGTCACATTACCGACCATTCATATGACTCGCAAGCGATGGGACGCGTCGCTCTGCCCGAGATCAACACGCGTCGACGGCCGCCTCCCCTGACCGGATGGCGGCGGCCGACGCGTGGTGATCTCGCAGAGGGCGTGCGGACGCCGTCGCTCCCGCGGGTCAGCGCAGCCCCTCGGCCACCTGCTGCAGACCTGCTCTCACCAGCCGGCCGTACTCGTCATCGTCGAGGACGCCGATGGTCGCCTGCGCCTGCTGCAGGTGCTCCCGGGCGCGGTCGAGATCGCCCAGCTTGCGGTGGCACTCGCTCAGGTTCAGGTGCAGCGACGGGTACAGGCCGGCCGCCGGGAGGGCCACCCCGGCCCGCGCCAGCCGTGCGTCGTTCAGCTGGTCGGCAGCGGCTAGGGCTCGCTCGTCCCAGACCAGCTCCTGATGGACGTCGTCCTGCACGTCGGCCATCGCGTGCGCGAGCGTGCAGACGTGCAGGGGATCCCCCGCCTCGCCGCCGATCTCGGCCCAGATCTCCGCGAACAGCACGCGGGCGGCCGCCCGCTCGCCGGAGTGGCCCAGCTGCACCGCCTGGCCGATCCGGAGGAGCGTCTCGTCCGTGATCATCGGCGGCTGCTCCCGGCTCGTCTCGCGACAACGAGTTCGGGCCAGGGCTCTCGGCTGAGAACCCTGGCCCGATGGGGTGGAGCTGAGGGGACTCGAACCCCTGACCCCCACACTGCCAGTGTGGTGCGCTACCAGCTGCGCCACAGCCCCGGAACGACCCGGTCTGGTGCGTCCGAGCCGTTGGCAACTGTACAGGGCAGCGACCGCCACCCGGCGCAGGGGGTGTTGGCCGGAGGGTCAGCCCTGCTTCATCTGGGCGATGCGGATGTGGTTGCCGAACGGGTCGCGCAGGCCGAAGTCGATGCCGTAGGGCTGGTCGACCGGCTCCTCGGTGATCTCGACGCCCTTCGCCTTCAGCTCGGCGTGGGTCTTGTAGGCGTCGTCGCAGGCGAAGAAGAGGTGGCCGCCGGCCACGCCCTTGCTGATCGCCTCGCGGACCTGGGCGGCGGTCTCGTCGCTCATCGAGGGCGGTCCGGGCTTCTCGAGGAGGACGGCGCGGTCGGGCTGGCCCGGCAGGTTGACGGTGAGCCAGCGCATGGGTCCGAAGTCCATGTCGGACTGGACCTCGAACCCGAGCTTCCCGACGTAGAAGTCGAGCGCCTGGTCCTGGTCGGGGACGTAGATCTGGGTGATGGTGATCGCGGTGAGCATGGAGAGGACGCTAGGGACCCTCACTCCACCTGCGCTTCTCCGAAACTGCTCGGTCGCAGCCACGCCATCGCGAAGCAGGAGGGCACCGGCGGCAGCGGCCCCCGCCGCCGGTACACCGAGGGCGGCTCGCCCACGACGTCCCGGAACACCCGGCTGAACGTGCCCAGGCTCGCGAAGCCGACGTCCATGCAGATGTCGGTCACGCTCCGGTCGGTCGAGCGCAGCAGGAACATGGCCCGCTCCACCCGCCGCCGCTGCAGGTAGCGGTTGGGCGTCTCCCCGAAGGTGGCCCGGAAGGTCCGGATGAAGTGCGCCTCGGAGACGTGCGCGACGCGGGCCAGCGTCGGGACGTCGAGCGGCTCGGCGTAGGCGCGGTCCATCGCGTCCCGGGCCCTCAGCAGCCGCCGGTTGGCGTCCTCGGTCCCGGCACCCACGGGGGCCATCCCACCACGCGGGTCAGATGTCGACGCCGCGCTCCTCCAGCCACGGCAGGGGGTTGATCCGCTCGCCGTTCATCCCGCCCTCGTGCACCTCGAAGTGCAGGTGCGGACCGGTCGACTGGCCGCGGTTGCCGAGCAGGGCGATCGTCTCCCCCGCCTCCACGTACTGCCCGGGCTCCACCAGGATCTGGTCCATGTGGCCGTAGACGGTCACGTCGCCGTTCTCGTGGAGGAGGTAGACCGCCAGGCCGAACCCGCTGGCCGAACCGGCCCGCAGGACGACGCCGTCCATCGCCGCGTACTCGGGCGTCCGCATCGGCGCGGCCAGGTCGATCCCGTAGTGGAAGGTGCCCCAGCGCCCGCCGTAGCCGCTGGTGAACCGGGCGCCGGAGACCGGCAGCACCGCCTTGGGCCGGGCCGCCTCGCGCGCCGCCTCTGCGGCCGCCGCCTCCGCCTCCGCGCGGGCCGCCCGGGAGGCGGCGACCTCGGCCAGGCGGGCCTCCGCCTCGGCCACCGTGATCGAGGCCTGGGGCAGCAGCTCGACGTCGTCGTCGGAGGTCACCAGGGCGTGCTGGGCGGCAAGCACCGACGTCGGCTCCGCCGCGGCGTCCGGGGCGCCGGTGAGGCCGGTGACCCCGGCGAGCAGCCCGCCGGCGACGACCGCGGCCAGCAGCATCGGGCCCCGCCGCGGTCCGCGGCCGACCGGCGCCTCCGGCTCCTGCCGACGGCTCCCGCCGGTGGCGGCCTGCCGGGCCGACGGCGCGGGGGTGCGCGGAGCCGGGAGAGCGGAGGGAGCGGTGGGGGCTCCCGTGCTGGGAGCGCGACGCCGACCGGCCATGCACCTACCCGTCTCGAGGGGGAAGCCCGTCGCCGGGCCCGATGGGGTTGCGACCATCGAAACACTCCGTGACCCGTTCGTGACCCACCGCTCGGCGCGTCGGTTTCGACACGCCGCGTGACGCGCCACACACGTTTCGCACGTCACGCTGTCGGGGGACGGGCGTCCGGTTTGCGCCCCCCGGGTTCCGGCTACTCCGTGTCCCCGGCGTGAAACCGCTCGCGCTGCACCACCCGCGTGACCCTCTGCAGTTCCCCAGACACGGTGGGTCCCGATTCGCCACGAGCGGCCTTCCCCGTGTAGTGATGACGACGCTGCACCACCCGTTGCGCGCACACCGACCGTGGTGCCGCGACGGATCAGGACCGCTGCGAGGGGGCGACCGCACCACACGCACGAGAGAGGGCAGATGCTGCATGACGAGGCCGGAGCGCTACCCGGGTGCCCGCGCACTGCACCGCCCGGCCACGTCAACGACCGCACTGGTCGTCCCGCCGCCGTCCATCCCGAGCCCGTACCACCGGGTCCGGCCGCTGAGCCAGGAGACGCTGAGCAGCCACGGCGCCCGGCTCTCCGTGCCGACCTACGACCGGTGGGCCCTGACGCCCGCCGTCGTGCACCTCAGCGTCGGCGGCTTCTCCCGCGCCCACCAGCTGCTCTACTTCGACGAGCTCGCCGAGCGGCGCATCACCGCCGACTGGGGCGTCGTGGGCGTCGGCCTGCGGCGGCGCACCATGCAGGAGGCCCTGGTCCCGCAGGACCACCTCTACACGGTCATCGAGCGCAGCCCCGACGGTGAGCGCGCCCGCGTCGTCGGCGTGATGGTCGACTACCTCTTCGCTCCCGACGCCCCCGACGCGGTGCTCGACCGGCTCACCGACCCGCGCACCCGGATGGTCACGCTGACCATCACCGGCGCCGGCTACCGCCTCGACCCGACCACCGGCGAGTTCGACCCCGCCGACCCCGACGTCCTCCAGGACCTCGCCCGGCCGCACGCCCCCACGACCGTCTTCGGCTTCCTCGTCGAGGCCTTCGACCGCCGCCGCCGCGCGGGCCTCCCCGGGCTGACCGTCGTGTCCTGCGACAACGTGCACCGCAACGGCGACGTGACCCGCGCGGCCGTCGTCGGCCTGGCGCGGATGCGCGACGAGGTGCTGGCCCGCTGGATCACCGACCGGGTGGCCTTCCCCAGCAGCATGGTCGACCGGATCACGCCCCAGACCCCGCCCGAGGAGCGCGCCGCGCTCGCCGAGCGGTACGGGGTGGACGACCGCTGGCCGGTCATCACCGAGCCGTTCTCGCAGTGGGTCATCGAGGACACCTTCGTCAACGGCCGGCCGCCGCTGGAGGAGGTCGGCGTCCGGTTCGTCCGCGACGTCGGGGACCACGAGCTGATGAAGACGCGGCTGCTCAACGCCAGTCACTCCGCGCTGGGTTACCTCGGCTCGCTGGCCGGACACAGCCGGATGGACGTGCTGATGACCGACCCCGTCTTCGCCGAGTACGTCGCCCGGCTGATGGACGACGAGGTGACCCCCCTGCTGCCGCAGCCCGACGGCGTCGACCTCACCGAGTACAAGCGCATCCTGCTGCAGCGGTTCGCCAACCCGGCGATCGCCGACCGGCTCTCCCGCCTGTGCCGGCGAGGCTCCACCAAGCTGCCGCACCACCTGCTGCCCTCGCTGCGCCAGGCGCTGGCCGAGGGGCGGCCGACCACGCTGCTCACGCTCGCCGTCGCGGGCTGGTGCCGCTACCTGCGGGGAACCGACGCCGGCGGCCGGCCGCTGCCCCTCGAGGACCCCCGCGCCGCCGAGCTGCAGGAGCTCGCCCTCGCCGGCGGCACCGACCCGCGGCCGCTGCTGTCGGTGCACGCGGTGTTCGGGGACCTCGGCGAGCTGCCCGATTTCGTCGACGACCTCCGGCGGGCGATCGTGCGCATCGACCGCCTCGGCGCACGGGTCGCCGTCGCCGCGACCCTCGCCGAGACCCCGTCGGCCCCGGCCGCCGCCCTCACCCGATGACCGCACCACCGCCCGGAGGACCGCTCCCGATGCCCGCCCTCCCCGAGATCGTCGTGGCGCGCCTCGAGGCCCTGCTCTGCGACGCCGACGGCAACCTGTTCCCCTCCGAGGAGCCGGCCTTCGTCGCCTCCGCCGAGGTCACCAACCGCTTCCTCGCCTCCCTCGGGGTGGATCGGCGGTTCACCGCCGAGGAGCTGCGGCTGGCCACCACCGGCATGAACTTCCGGACGACGGCGAGCCGCCTGGCCGCCGAAGCGGGGCACCCGGACGCCGACGTCGAGCCGTGGGTCGCCGAGGAGAAGCGCGCGGTCACCGCCCACCTGGGCGCGACCCTCACCCCCCACGGGCCGACGACCGACGCGCTCACCGCGCTCGCCGCCCACCTGCGGCCGGCCGCGGTCAGCTCCAGCGCCCTGACCCGGCTCGACGCCTGCTTCACCGCGACCGGGCTGGCCGGGCTGATCCCGGCGTCGGTGCGGTTCAGCGCCGAGGACTCGCTCCCGGTGCCCACCAGCAAGCCCGACCCCGCCGTCTACCTGTACGCCTGCGAGCAGCTGGGCATCGCGCCCGAGGCCGGCCTGGCCGTCGAGGACTCGATACCCGGCGCGCTCTCCGCCGTCCGGGCCGGGTGCCCCACCGTCGGCAACCTGCTGTTCGTGCCGGCGGCCGAGCGCGCGGAGCGGGCCGCCGCACTCACCGACGCCGGCGTGCTCGTCGTCGTCGACTCCTGGCAGCAGCTGGCCGACCTGGTGCTGCCGGTCCTGACCCGCCGGGCCACCGGCGACCTGCTCTCCACGGGAGGTGCGAAGTGAAGATCGTCTACGTGGCCTTCCGCGGCCACTTCTCCGACAGCCCCCGGGCCCTCTACGAGGGCCTGGTCGCGCGCGGCGCCGACGCCACGCACACCTGGCTCTCGGCTCCGCACACCCAGGCCGGCTTCCCCGACGACGTCGCCACCGTGACCTTCGGCAGCCCGGAGTCGATCGCCGCGCTGGAGGACGCCGACGTGGTGATCTCCAACGACCACATCCCCCTGGACTGGGAGAAGCGGCCGGGGACCACCTACCTGCAGACCTGGCACGGCACGCCGCTCAAGCGCATCCACAACGACGTCCGGTGGGCGCCGGAGGGCCGGCTGGCCTACCTCGAGCACGACATCGCCCGGTGGGACCTGCTGCTGTCCCCCAACGCCGCCAGCACGCCGCGGCTGCGCGGGGCCTTCGGCTACCGCGGGCCGGTGCACGAGACCGGCTACCCGCGCAACGACGTGCTGAGCAGTCCGCACCGGGACGAGGTGCGGGCCGCCGTCCGGGCCGACCTCGGCGTCTCCGACGACCAGACCGTCGTGCTCTACACGCCCACCTGGCGCGACGACCTGGTGTTCCAGAAGACCGGGCCGCAGGACTTCGAGTTCCCCGTCGACCTCGAGGACTTCACCACCCGCCTCGGCGCCGACCACGTGCTCCTCCTGCGGCTGCACAACATGGTCATGGACCGGCTGGAGATCGTCGACGGCTCACCGGTCCGGGACGTCTGCAACCACCCGGACATCCGCGACCTCTACCTGGGTGCCGACGTCCTGGTCACCGACTACTCCTCGACCATGTTCGACTTCGCCATCACCGGCAAGCCGATGCTGTTCTTCACCTACGACCTGGCGTACTTCCGCGACGAGCTGCGCGGCTTCTACTTCGACCTGGAGGACGTCGCCCCCGGGCCGCTGGTGTCGACCAGCAAGGAGCTCGTCGAGGCGATCGCCGACCTGGACGCCGTCACCGCCCAGCACGCCGAGCGCTACGCGCGCTTCCGCGAGACCTTCTGCCACCTCGAGGACGGCGCCGCCACCGAGCGCGTCCTCGACCTGCTCTTCCCGCCGGGCACGCCCGCCCCGGGAACTCCCACGACCCGAGGAGGGGACCACCGTGCTCGCTGACCGTGCCACGACCGCAGGCCTGACCCGCACCCTGCCCGCCGCCCCGGCCGCCGGGGCCCAGACCCTCCCGGTCCAGGTGATCATCCTCGCCGCGGGGATGGGCACCCGCCTGGGCCGGCCCTGGCCCAAGCCCCTCACGCCGCTGCACGACGGCCGCAGCATCATGCAGCGCCAGCTCGACGGGCTGCGCTCGGTGCTGGGCCCAGCGGTCGACGTCACCGTCGTCGTCGGCTTCAAGGCCAAGCGGGTCATGTCGGCCGTGCCGGACGTCCGGTTCACCTACAACCCGGACTACGCCGTCACCAACACCTCGCAGAGCCTCCTGCGCGGGCTGCGCGCCACCCGCGAGGGCGGCGTCCTGTGGCTGAACGGCGACGTGGTGTTCGACCCGGCGGTCCTCGACGCGGCGCTGCCGGCGCTGATGGCCGACCAGAGCTTCGTCTGCGTGGACACCTCCACCACGGCCGACGAGGAGGTCAAGTACACCCTCGACGCCGACGGCTGCATCGCCGAGCTGTCCAAGACCGTCGTCGGCGGGCTGGGCGAGGCCGTCGGCATCAACTACGTCTCGGCCGCCGACAAGCCGGTGCTCATCGACCACCTGGCCGCCTGCGCCGCACAGGACTACTTCGAGCGCGGCATGGAGACGGCGATCGGCGCCGAGGGCCTGCGGTTCCGGCCGCTGGACATCTCGCGGTTCCCCGCCGTCGAGGTCGACTTCGAGGCCGACCTGGAGCGGGCCAACGAGATGTTCGCCGCCCGCGGCCACCTGCACCCGATCCAAGGCGACCTCGGCTAGACCCCTGCCGGGTCCCGCGAGCGGTGGGGGGCAGGAGGTCCTTCCTCAGCCGACCGGCAGGGGCTCCCGCACGGGGTGCCGCCGGCGGCGGCCCTCCCCCTCGCGGAACCGGCGGGTCGCCAGGACGCCGCCCACCACGCAGCCGGCGCCGAGTGACACCAGCACCGCCACGGCTGCCCGCGCGAGCAGGTCCGGGCCGTTCGACAGCACGTTCGCGGTCCACAGGACGTCGACGTCGGGCAGCCCCTGGACCAGCAGGAGCCAGCCGAGGACGACGGCCAGCAGCCCGGTCATCGCGCCCCGGCCACGGCGGGACGCGAGGAACCCGAGGACCGCGACCAGCACGGCGGTCAGGGCGGGCAGCAGCGCGGAGACGATCGCGCCGGCGTGGGAGGAGACGCTGGCCGCCGGCTCCGGCGTGGCGGCCGCGTGCCACAGCGCGGCCGCGCCGCCCACCAGCAGCAGTCCCCCCAGCGGGCGCGGGCCGCGGGCGAGCAGCCCCGCCGCGACCGCGGTCAGCGCCAGGACGGCGTAGACCGGCCACACCAGCCACGGGGAGGGCGGCGGGCTCCAGGTGAGCTCGCCGCGCACCTCGACCTCGGTGCCGCCGTGCGTCATCGGCACGATCCACTCCGAGACGACGTGGTCGCGGTCGGGGGCGGCCGCCACGGCCGGGGGCAGCACGCCCTCGGTCATCCAGTGGGTGCGGTGGTCGTGCCAGGCGTACTGCGCTTCGGTGGAGACCTGCACCCAGTCCGGCTCGGCGGTCGGCTCGGCGTGCGCGGGCAGCGCCGTCCGGCCGTAGCGGTCCAGGTTGATGTAGGTCGCCGGGCTGTTCGCGTTGCGCCAGACGCCGTCCGGACCGATCCGCAGGTACGGCTCGTCGGAGTAGCCGGGCACCTCGACGTCGGTCGCGGAGGCGTTGACCACCTCGAGCTCGTCGCCGAAGGAGAGGACCCGGACCGCGACGCCCGGCGCCGCGGGCGCCACGGCCAGCACGCGGGCGCCGAAGTCGCTGCCGGCGGCCCCGCCGCCGACGTGGGCCGACGCCGGCCCGGCGACCAGGAGGGTGGCCAGCACCCCCAGCGCGACGACGAGCAGCCGGGCGAGCCGGCGGCTCACGCGCCGGCCACCAGGGCGAGGTCGCCGGCGATGTCGCGGCTGGTGTTCCCCGCGTCGAAGGCGACGTGCGCCCGGTCGTCGGCGCCGTACAGCAGGAGCAGCGAGGAGTGCAGCCGCCCGGAGTCCTCGGCCAGCGGCACGCCGGTGGCCAGCTGGGCCTGGTCGATGGCGGCCTGGTCGCCGGTCAGCCCGACGAACCGGTTGGGCAGGTCGGCGTCGAACCGGCTGAGGTACTCGCCGAGCACCGCGGGGGTGTCGAACGCCGGGTCGGTCGTGACGAAGACCACCTGCACCGAGTCGGCGAGCGCCGGGTCCACGCCGCGGAGGGCGACCGCGACGTCGGCCATCGTCGTCGGGCAGATGTCGGGGCAGTTCGTGTAGCCGAAGAACAGCAGCGTGGGCGTGCCGGCCGTCGCGGCCCGGAAGTCGTAGGGCTGCCCGGCGGTGTCGGCGAGCGTGAACGCCGGGCGCTGGTAGGGATCGACCAGGTCGATCCCGGCGTAGCGGTCCTCGGGGCCCTCCACCGTGGCCGGGGCCGAGCCGTGGTCGTGCCCCTCGGGCTCCTCGGCGGCGGCGCCACCGCCGCAGCCGGTCAGGACGAGCCCGGTCGTGACGACCAGGGCGGCCAGCCGGCTGCGGCGGTGCGAACTCACGTGCCCACGGTACGACGGCCCGCCCGCCAGCCGAGGGCGACGCCACCGAGCCCGAGCAGCACCGCGACGATCGACAGGACCAGTGCGACGGTGCCGGTGGACGACCCCGCGTCGGCGGACTCGGTCGCCGACGCCGCGGTGTCGGTCTGCGTGGTGTCGCTGGAGACGGTGTCCCCGGACGCGCCGTCGGCGGGCTCGGCGGCACCGTCGCTGCCCGACGTCCCGCCGCCCAGCGTCAGCACCGGGGCGGGCCGCTCCGGCTCGGCCTGGCCCTCGACGGTGGGCTCGATCCAGGCCGCCTCGGTGCCGTCGCTGTAGGTCTGCACGGTCGGGAAGGTCACCTGGTCGACCTCCGGGAACGGGCCACCGGAGAGGGCGAACTCGGCGAACTCGCCCGGCCGGATGCCGCCGCCGTCAGCCGCGCGGAACTCCACGACCGACACGTAGGAGGTCACCTGCTCGCCGTGGTTCTCCAGCGGCGTCTGCAGGTCGGTGGTGGTCATCGTCACCGTCCAGCCGGGCTCGGCCTCGTAGCGCAGCGAGGCCATCGCGGCCTCCTCGGGGATGGAGACGCGCAGGGCCACGGTGCTGGCGGTGTCGCTCTCGTTGGGCACCCGGAAGGTGAGCTTGCCGAACCCCCCGGGCGCGGCGTCCCCGGAGGACACCGTCACGTGGGCGGACGCCGAGGACGCCAGCGCCACCGCGGCGGCCAGCGCCGTGAGCAGCGCCAGCACGAGGACGCCCAGCCGGGCGAGGGGGCGGGGCAGGGTCGAGGACACGGTTCTCCTGTCGGTCGGGCGGTGCTGGCGGTTCAGCGGACGGGGAAGGTGGTGCTGGCGGTGCTGGCGGTGAACTCGTCGAGGCGCACGGTGACCGCGAGGGTCCAGGTGCCGGCGCCGGGGATGGCCATGCCGTCACCGACGTAGTGACCGGGTCCGGCGGGTTCGAGGTCGACGTCGATCGGGCCGATCTCCTGCGCCGGTTCGGTGAGGGAGACCCCGATGTCGGCCGGCTGGGTGAGCTGGCCGGCGTCGTCGAAGAGGTAGACGTGCAGCGTGTTGGGCCCGGCGGTGGCGGGGTCGACCGAGATCTGCACGCTGCCCCGGGCGCCGGCGGTGGTCTCCAGCGGCACGGTGACGTCGACCGGCTGGGACACCTCGGCCCGTGCCGGCGGCGTGCCGACCAGCACCGCGGACAGCGCGAGGACGACGAGCGCGATGGCGGACTCGACCAGCACCGAGCGGCGCAGCGCGGACCGCTCGGCACCGGCGGCCTCGGCCTGGACCTCGGCGCGCGCCCCGGCCGCCGACGCGACGACCGGGTGGGCCTGCGCCGCGGGATCGTCGTCGGCACCAGAACCGGCGGCGAAGGCGTGCGCGGTGACGCGGCGACCGGCCGGGCGCGGACGGGTCACCCCGAGGTGCTGCTGGACCCACACCCGCGAGATCCCGGCCGCGGCGAGCAGCAGCAGCACCAGGCCGAGCTTGGCCACCAGGACCCAGCCGTAGGTCGTCGTCACCAGGGCGGTCGGCGAGCCCACCTCCCGCACGGCTTGGACGACGCCGGTGACCACCAGCGCGGTCACCGAGCCGGCGGCCAGCCGGGAGAAGGGCGGCAGCGCGGCGGCCAGCTCGGCGGCCGGGGCGTCCTCGCGCAGGACGCCGGCCAGCAGCCCGGCCAGGCCGCCGAGCCACACGGCCATCGCCGCGACGTGCACCGTGGCGGCGGCGACGGCCAGGGCGGGCCACGGCCCGGCGACGGGGTGCCCGACCGCTGCGGTGGCCAGCGTGAGCAGCCCACCGAGGACACCGGCCACCGCCAGCGTGTGCTGGGCCGGCGCCTCCCCCCGGCGCCAGACCGGCCGCAGCACCAGCAGGAGGGCACCGGCGAGCACCGCCCGGACCAGCAGCGTCGCGCCGTTGCCCGAGCCGGCCGTGGCGCCCAGGAGCGCGGGGTCGGCCACCGAGCGCAGGTCACTGCCGGCCGCGTACGGCCCCTGCAGCAGGAAGCTCAGCAGCGCCCCGGCGGCCACCGCGGCCAGGCCCCGGGTGACCAGCCGGTGCAGCCGCGGCGAGCGCCAGCCCGCCGGCCAGCCGGCCAGCAGCAGCACCGGCACGCCCAGACCCAGGGCCAGGCCGGCGTAGCCCAGCCAGCGGGCGAGCGGCAGCAGCGCGGCGACGACGGGGTCGGTGTCGGTGCCACCGGCGACGGCCCCCGCGGGGACCAGCTCGCCGTCCCCGACGACGAAGGAGAAGGCGCCCGAGATGGGGTGCGAGTCGGCCGAGACGACGCGGTAGGTCACCAGGTAGCCGTCGTCCCCGAGGTCACCGCGCAGCGGGATGACCACGTCGTCGCCCTCGACGGTCGCGGTCCCGGCGTCCACCCGCTCCCCGGCGGCGTCCAGCACGCGGGCGTAGCCGGCACCGAGCGAGACGCCCTCGGTGAAGGTGAGCGTCACCTGCTCGGGGGCCTGCTCCAGCCGCGCCCCCTCCCCCGGGTCGGTGCTGACCAGCTCGGCGTGGGCGGCGGCGGGCGAGGCCGTGCCCACGCCGGCGACGAGCCAGGCGCCGAGCAGGACCAGCACCACCAGCCACGCCGGACGGCGGCGCGTCATGCCGGCACCCGCTCGCGCGCGACGGCGGGCACGGTCCGCCGCCGGCGGCGGCGCCACGCCACGGTGCCCACCAGGCTCACTCCCGCCAGCAGCAGCAGGTGGGTGACCGCGCGGTCGGCGTGCACGTGCCCGGCCTGCAGGTCGGTGACCGTGGTCACGGTCAGCAGGACGGCGAACGTGCCGAGGAACGGCATCGCGCCGGCGGCCAGGCGGGGCGCCGCCGCGACGGCGAGGAACGCGGCCGCGACGCCGAGGCTCCACGCACCGGTCTCGTGGGCCATGTGCACCGGCGCGCTCATGGCGGCCGCGCCGGTGCTCAGCGCGGGCCAGGCGAACCCGGCCTGCGCCACCGCCACGGCCAGCAGGGCCAGCCGCAGCGCCGAGGCGGTCAGCCGGGCTCGCGCAGCCACGGCGGCACCGGGCAGCTCCCGCGGCAGCGCGCCCAGGACGGCGGCGGTGAGGTCGGGCACCGCCGGGGCCGGGGCGAGACGGGCGCGCCGGGTGACCAGCGCCGCCGCCCGCTCCCAGGACGCGCACGCGGCGCAGGTGGCCAGGTGCTCGTCGAGGTCGGCGGCGGGCATCCCGGGCGACTCACCGTCGAGTCGCGCGGACAACGCCTCGCGGTAAGGGGTGCACTGCATGATGGGGTAGTCGTCGCGCAGGCCCGTCTGGTTCCCTCCCCCTCTTCGGTGAGGTCCCCCACATTCGGTATCGGCGCGGGCGGTGGATGCCGGGAGGATGGGCGCGTGGAGGAACTCGAGCGGCTGGCCGCGGTCGCCGTCGACGGCGACCCGCTCGCCGCGGCGGCCCTCGTGCGTGCCACGCAGACCGACGTGTGGCGGCTGTGCGCCGCGCTCGGTGACCGCCAGTCCGCCGACGACCTCACCCAGGAGACCTACCTGCGGGCCTTCGGCGCCCTGCACCGCTTCGAGGGCCGGTCCTCGCTGCGCACCTGGCTGCTGTCCATCGCGCGGCGGGTGTGCGCCGACGCCGTCCGCTCCCGGAAGCGCCGGCGGCTGACCCTGGTGCGGGACGACGCCGACCTGGAGTCCCTCGACCGCTCCGACGTCGCCGACCGGGTCGGCGAGGGTGCGGTCGTCACCGACCTGCTCGACCGCCTGGCACCCGACCGGCGCGAGGCCTTCGTGCTGACCCAGCTGCTCGGCCTGCCCTACGCGGAGGCCGCGGAGGTCGCCGGCTGCCCGGTCGGCACGATCCGCTCCCGGGTGGCCCGGGCCCGCGCCGACCTCGTGGACGCCCTGGCGGACGAGGGAGCCGACGCAGCGAACGGGTGACGCCGGGGTGAAGGGCCGGTGAACGGGCACCTAAGCTGCCCGACGGCCGTACGACCGCTGAGGCGGCGGGCGACCGGAGCCCACCACCCGAACCGGAGCCACGCGTGCCCTTCAGCCTGACGCCCAAGGACTCGAGCTTCTACCCGCTGTTCACCGCCTCGGCGCAGAACCTGGTGGCGGCCACGGACGTGCTCGGCGAGTTCATCCACGACCACGCCCGGCGCGCCGAGCTGGCCGAGAAGCTCCGCGAGCTGGAGCACGTCGGTGACCAGTCCACCCACGCGATCTTCCGGCAGCTGAACTCCAGCTTCGTGACGCCGTTCGACCGCGAGGACATCTACAACCTGGCCAGCGACCTCGACGACGTCATGGACTTCGTGGAGGCGGCCGCGGACCTGGTGATCCTCACCGGCCTGGGCACCCTGCCGGCCGAGATGAGCCAGCAGGCGGCCCTGCTCCAGCGGGCCGCGCAGACCACCGCCGAGGCGATGCCGCGGCTGCGCACGCTCAAGGACCTCTCCGACTACTGGATCGAGGTCAACCGCATCGAGAACGAGGCCGACAAGCTCTACCGGCGGCTGCTGTCCCGGCTCTACAGCGGCGAGTTCGACGCGCTGGAGATCCTCAAGCTCAAGGAGGTGGCCGACCAGCTCGAGGAGGCCGCCGACGCCTTCGAGCACGTCGCCAACGTCGTCGAGACGATCACCGTCAAGGAGTCCTGACCCGGCATGGACGCGGCTTTCGTCGCCCTGATCGTCATCGTCCTGGTCGCCCTCGCCTTCGACTACACCAACGGTTTCCACGACGCGGCCAACGCGATCGCCGTGGCGGTCTCCACCAAGGCGCTCACCCCGCGGGTGGCCCTCGCCCTGGCCGCCGTCATGAACCTCGTGGGTGCCCTGCTGTCCACCGAGGTGGCCAAGACGGTCGGCGCGGGGATCATCGACCCGCCCCAGGGGTCCGGCGGGCTCGAGATCGTGTTCGCCGCCCTCATCGGCGCCATCGCCTGGAACCTCATCACCTGGTGGTTCGGGCTGCCCTCGTCGTCGTCGCACGCGCTCATCGGCGGCCTGGTCGGCGCCGCGGTCGCCGCCTCCCACACGGTCCAGTGGACGGGCGTGTTCGAGAAGGTCATCGTGCCGATGGTCGTCTCCCCGCTGGTCGGGTTCGGCCTGGGGTACCTGTTCATGCTGGCGATCCTGTGGACCTTCCGCGGCGCCAACGTCTCCCGCGCCAACCGCGGCTTCCGCTACGCGCAGATCGTGAGCTCCGCGACGATGGCGCTGGGCCACGGCCTGCAGGACGCCCAGAAGACCATGGGCGTCATCACCCTGGCCCTGTTCACCGCCGGGGAGATCGACGACTTCACCGTCCCGCTGTGGGTCGTCCTCGCCGCCGCCCTCGCCCTGAGCGCCGGGACCTACGCCGGCGGCTTCCGCATCATGCGCACGTTGGGCCGCCGGATCATCCAGCTCACCCCGGCCGGCGGCTTCGCGGCCCAGACGGTGGCCTCCAGCGTCATGGTGACCACGGCGACCGTCTTCGCCGTCCCCGTGTCGACGACGCACATCACGACCACGTCGATCATGGGCGTGGGCTCCACCCGCCGGCTGTCCGCGGTGCGCTGGGGCGTCGCAGGGAACATCGTCATGGCCTGGGTGGTCACCCTGCCGGCGGCCGCGGCGGTCGCCGCCGCCATCTACTTCCTCACCCACGTCACCATCGGCTGAGCGGTGACGACCGGCAGTCCGCCCGCGCCGCCGGTCGCCCTGGGGACGGCGCGCAGCCGGTGGCTGCTGCTGGCCACCGTGCTCGCCTCGGGGATGGCCTTCCTCGACGCCACGGCGGTCAACGTCGCGCTGCCGGCCATCGGGGCGGACCTCGACGCCTCCCTCGCGGCGCTGCAGTGGACCGTCACGGGGTACACGCTGGCGCTCGCGGCGCTGGTGCTGCTGGGAGGCTCGCTCGGCGACCGGCACGGACGGCGCCGCGTCTTCCTGCTGGGCGTCGGCTGGTTCGCCGCCGCCTCCCTCGTCTGCGGGATCGCCGCGACGCCGGGCCAGCTCGTGGCGGCGCGGGTGCTGCAGGGGGTCGGCGCCGCCCTCCTGACCCCGGGCAGCCTGTCGCTCATCCAGGCCTCGTTCCGCCCGGCCGACCGGGGACGGGCGATCGGGCTGTGGTCGGCCTTCGCCGGCATCGCCGGCCTGGTGGGGCCCTTCCTCGGGGGCGTCCTGGTCGACGCGGGCTCGTGGCGGCTGGTGTTCCTGCTCAACGTCCCTTTGGCGGTGCTGGTGCTCGCAGTGGCCGGGCGGCAGGTGCCGGAGAGCCGCGCGGGCGGGCCCGCGGGCCGGTTCGACGTCCTGGGTGCGGTTCTGGGCGCGCTCGCCCTCGGAGCCGTCACCTACGCGCTCATCACCGCCGGCGAGGACCCGGTGCGGGCCGACGTCCTCGCCGCCGCCGTCGCGGGTCTGCTGGCCGGCGTGGGCTTCGTGCTGCACGAGCGGCGGACGTCCCACCCGCTGCTGCCCCCGGGCCTGTTCGCCCGGCGGGCGTTCACCGGGGCGAACCTGGCGACGTTCGCCGTCTACGCCGGTCTCGGCGGCTCGTCGCTGTTCCTGGTCCTGCAGCTGCAGACCGTCCTCGGCTACGACGCGACCGCCGCCGGCGCCGCTCTGCTGCCGTCGATCGCGCTGGTCACGCTGCTCTCCCCGACCGCCGGGGCGCTGGCCACGCGGGTCGGCCCGCGGCTGCCCATGACGGTCGGGCCACTGCTCACCGCGGCGGGCACGCTGTACCTGGCCGGGGCGGACGCCGGGACCCCCTACCTCGCCGGGATCCTGCCCGGATCCCTGCTGCAGGGGCTGGGCATGGCGACGACGGTCGCGCCGCTGACGGCCACGGTCCTCGCCGCGGCCCCCGACGAGCTGACGGGCGTGGCCAGCGGCGTGAACAACACGGTCGCCCGGGCCGCCCAGCTGCTCGCCGTCGCGACGCTGCCGGTCGCCGTCGGCCTCACCGGCGCCGACTACGCCCGGCCGGAGGTGTTCGGCGCCGGGTACCCGGTCGCGATGACCGTCTGCGCCGCGCTGTTCGTCCTCGGGGGTGCGGCGTCCTGGGCGCTGGTCCGTGGCGACGTCCTCCGGGCGTGATCCCGGAGGGTGGGAACCCATTGACGTCTATCTGCATCGATCTGGTAGACATACCGTCGTGGCGGCGACGACGGTGCTCCTGGTGGGGCGGATCCACGTCGACCTGCTGCGCGTCTGCACCGCCTGCTGTCCGGGCTGCTGACCCCTGCGCCTGAGCGCGCCCCTCCCCCCCCGTTCCTCCCGTGCAGTGCGCGCACGTGCCGCGCCGCCCCCACTCCCCGGATCCGGAGTCCCAGTCCCGTGAAGACCCTCACCCTGCTCGCCCTCGTGGGCCTCGGTGCCCAGTTGGTGGACGGCAGCCTCGGCATGGCCTACGGCGTCACGTCGACCACCCTGCTGCTCGCCATCGGCACCAACCCGGCCGCCGCCTCGGCCACCGTGCACCTCGCCGAGATCGGCACGACGCTGGCGTCGGGCCTCTCGCACTGGAAGTTCGGCAACGTCGACTGGAAGGTCGTCGCCAAGATCGGCCTCCCGGGCGCCATCGGCGCGTTCCTCGGGGCGACCGTGCTCTCCAGCCTGTCGACCGAGGTCGCCGCCCCGGTCATGTCGCTGATCCTGCTGGCGCTCGGCGTCTACCTGCTGGTCCGCTTCACCCTGCGCGGGGTCGACCGGCGCCACCTGGGCAAGCCGATGCGCAAGCGCTTCCTGGGCCCGCTGGGCCTGGTCGCCGGCTTCATCGACGCCACCGGCGGCGGCGGCTGGGGGCCGGTGGGCACCCCGGCGATCCTGGCCAGCGGCCGGATGGAGCCCCGCAAGGTCATCGGCTCGATCGACACCTCCGAGTTCCTCGTCGCGCTGGCCGCCAGCCTCGGCTTCCTGCTCGCGCTCGGCTCCCAGGGCATCGACGCCGCCTGGGTGCTCGCCCTGCTCGTCGGTGGCCTGATCGCCGCACCCATCGCCGCCTGGCTGGTCCGGCACGTGCCGCCGCGGATGCTCGGCTCGCTGGTCGGCGGGATGATCGTGCTGACCAACACCCGGACCCTGCTGCGCAGCGACTGGATCGACGCCGCCGACCCCGTCCGCTACGGGGTGTACGCCGCGCTCACCGCGATCTGGGTCACGGCCGTCGTGCACTCGTTCCGCGAGTACCGCAAGGACCGCGCCCTGGAGTCCGCCGACGCCCTCGCCGCGGAGACCCGGGAGCGCCGCCGCGCCGACGTCCCCGCGGCCGGCTGAGGTCACCGGGCGGCGAGCAGCGACTTCTCCAGGTCTGCCGCGACCACGGAACGGGAAGGGTGGTCCCGCCTCGGCTCCTGGCCCCCTGCAGGGTCCGCCCCGTCCCTAGACCGCCCGGGTATAGGGCAGCCCGGGCACCTGGGGCAGGGGCATGGAGCGGGCCGCCGCCATCACCATCTGCGGCGACCGGGGCAGGCCGCGGCGGGTGCACAGGCGCAGCGCCCGGGCGCCGGTGATGACGTCGGTCTCGGGCGGGACGACGAGCAGGTCCGCCCGCCGGGTGCCGCCGTCCCACGTCAGGCAGACGACGCCCGGGTCCATGCTGCGGAACCCGCCGGTGCGCACCACGCGGCCGCCGACGACCACCTTGCGGGGCGCCGGCGACCACGCGTCCAGCGGATAGGTGAACCGCTCGACCCGCAGGCCGCGCTTGTCCAGCGCCGCCACCAGCTCGGGCAGCTCCACCGCGAGGTCCCGGCCGCGCGGGAACCAGGCACCGTCGAAGGCCTGCTCACCGGACCCCGCGTCGCTGTGCAGGCTCAGCCGGACGTCGATCCCGCCCCGGTGTCCCTCGGCCGCCAGCGTCTGCAGGGTGGTCCTCATCAGCGTCGCGCCTCTCCTCGTCAGCCCCTGGGCCGTCACACACTCGCCCGAGGAGAACGTACGAGGCGGCCCGGGCGCGTCCCCGGGACCGGCCGACGGGCGGGTCGCCGTCCTCCGGCCGGTCGTCACCACTGGTCACCCGACGATCACGACGACCGCCGGCCGGTCCCGGGTCGCTCAGGAGGAGAGCTCGAACACCGTGGTGCTGTCGTAGACCTCGCCCGGGCGCAGCACCGTGGACGGGAACTCCGGCTGGTTCGGGGAGTCGGGGAAGTGCTGGGTCTCCAGCGCCAGGCCGTCGCCCTGCCGGTAGACCCCGCCGCCGGTGCCGACGAGGGTGCCGTCGAGGAAGTTGCCCGAGTAGAACTGGATGCCGGGCTCGGTCGTCGAGATGGTCAGCGTCCGGCCGCTGGACGGGTCGTGCAGCACGGCCGCCTCCTCGAGCGCGTCCTCGCTGTCGGAGCCCTCCCGCGCCCCGTCGTCCTCGCGGTCGAGGACCCAGTTGTGGTCGTAGCCCTGCCCGAACAGGATCTGCTGGTCGGCGACGCGGATGCGGGCGCCGATCGCGGTGGGCTCGCGGAAGTCGAACGGCGTCCCCTCCACCGGCGCGATCTCGCCCGTGGGGATCAGCGTCTCGCCGACCGGGGTGAACCCGCTCGCGTTCAGTTGCAGCTCGTGGTCGTAGACGTCGCCCGAGCCCTCACCGGCCAGGTTCCAGTAGGTGTGCTGGGTGAGGTTGACGACGGTGGGCGCGTCGGTCGTGGCCTCGTAGTGGACGGTCAGCCGGCCCTCGTCGTCGAGGCTGTAGGTGACGGTCGTGGTCAGGGTGCCGGGGAAGCCCTGGTCCCCGTCGGGGCTGACCAGCCGCAGCCGCAGGGCGGCGACGTCGTCGTCCCCCACCGGCGCGGCCTCCCACACGCGGTCGTCGAAGCCCTCGGGGCCGCCGTGCAGGGTGTTCGGACCGTCGTTGAGCGGCAACTGGTAGGTGTTCCCGTCGATGGCGAAGGTGCCGCCGGCGATGCGGTTGCCGTAGCGGCCGATCAGCGAGCCGAAGTAGGGGTCGTCGTCGCTGACGTAACCGGCCAGGTCCGCGAACCCGAGGACGACGTTCTCCACCTCGCCGCGGGCGTCGGGTACCTCCAGCGTCTGGATGACCCCGCCGTAGGTGAGCACGCGGACGGTGACGTCGCCGTTGGCCAGCGTCCACCGCTCGACCGCGGTGCCGCCGGGCGTGGTCCCGAAGGGCTCGACGGTCGTGCTCGCCACGTCCTCGCTGGCCGCGCCCGCCGGGGACGCGAGCGCGCCGGCGAGCAGGCCGGCGCCGGCGACGGCGATCAGCGCGCGGCGGCGGCGCCGTCCTCGGGGCGGCGTGGTGGCGGGGCGGGGATCCGGGCGTCCAGGCATGGGGGCTCCGATGTCCGTGGCGGTCCACCGGCGTCGTCGCGCGGTGGCGGGGGCACCAGCGGGAACGGGGAACGGGCGGATGCCCCGAGAAGCGGTCCTAGGACGACCAGCAACCTAGGGAGGCGGCCCGACGGGTGTCAACCGGAGCCCGGGAACGCCGGAGGGCCCCGTCCGGACGTCCGGACGGGGCCCTCGTCGGCCCGACGGCCCCGTCCAGGGCACCGCCGCGAGCGTGCGAGCGGTGGGGAGGACGGGGTCCTCTCTCACACCTTGGGCTTGCGGTTCTTGGCCTTGCCGCGCTCGGTCTGGTCGAGGACGACCTTGCGGATGCGCACCGTCGCCGGGGTGACCTCGACGCACTCGTCCTCGGCGCAGAACTCCAGCGCCTGCTCCAGGTTGAGGATGCGCGGCGGGATCAGCCGCTCCAGCTCCTCGGAGGTGGACTTGCGCATGTTGGTGAGCTTCTTTTCCTTGGTGATGTTCACGTCCATGTCGTCCGGACGGGAGTTCTCACCGACGATCATGCCCTCGTAGACGTCGGTGCCCGGCTGGACCATGAGCTGGCCGCGCTCCTGCAGCGAGAACATCGAGTACGTCGTCGCCACGCCCTGGCGGTCGGCGACCAGCGAGCCGGTGGGCCGGGCGCGCATGTCGCCCAGCCACGGCTCGTAGCCCTCGAGGTTGTGGTTGAGGACGCCGGTGCCGCGGGTCTCGGTGAGGAACTCGGTGCGGAACCCGATGAGGCCGCGAGAGGGGACGATGTACTCCATCCGCGCCCAGCCGGTGTCGTGGTGCACCAGGTTCTCCAGGCGCCCGCGGCGGACCGCCAGGGCCTGGGTGAGGGTGCCGACGTAGTCGCCGGGCGTGTCGATGGTGACCCGCTCGACCGGCTCGTGCAGCTTGCCGTCGATGGTCTTGGTGACGACGGTCGGGCGACCGACGGTGAGCTCGAACTCCTCCCGCCGGAGCTGCTCGACGAGGATCGCCAGCGCGAGCTCGCCGCGGCCCTGCATCTCCCAGGTGTCGGGGCGCTCGGTGGGCAGCATCCGCACCGAGACGTTGCCGACCAGCTCCTGGTCGAGCCGGTTCTTGATCAGCCGGGCGGTGAGCTTCTTGCCCGACTTGCCCGACAGCGGCGAGGTGTTGATCCCGATGGTGATGGAGATCGACGGCTCGTCGACGGTCAGCGGCGGCAGCGGGCGCGGGTCGTTCGGGTCGGCGAGGGTGTCGCCGATCATGATGTCCTCGATGCCGGCGATGGCGACGAGCTCGCCGGGGCCGGCGCTCTCGGCCGGGGTCCGGGTGAGCCCCTCGGTGACCAGCAGCTCGGTGATCTTGACGTTCTTGATGGTGCCGTCGGTCCGGCACCAGGCGACCTGCTGGCCGCTCTTCATCGTCCCGGAGTGGATGCGCAGCAGCGCCAGCCGGCCGAGGTAGGGCGAGGCGTCGAGGTTGGTGACCTGCGCCCGCAGCGGCTCCTCGGCGTCGTAGACCGGCGCCGGGATGGTGTCGAGCAGCGTCTTCACCAGCGGTGACAGGTCGGGGCTGTCGGGGCTGGTGCCGTCGGCCGGCCGGGTGAGCGAGGCCTGCCCGGTCTTGCCGTTGCTGTAGACGATCGGGAAGTCGAGGTTGTCGACGTCCATGCCGGAGTCCTCGAGCAGCTCCATGAAGAGCTCGTAGGTCTCGTCGACGACCTCGCCGATGCGGGCGTCGGAGCGGTCGGTCTTGTTGACCACGAGGATGACCGGCATCCCCTTGCCCAGCGCCTTGCGCAGCACGAAGCGGGTCTGCGGCAGCGGACCCTCGGAGGCGTCCACCAGCAGGACGACGCCGTCCACCATCGACAGGCCGCGCTCGACCTCGCCACCGAAGTCGGCGTGGCCGGGGGTGTCGACGATGTTGACGACGACGGGGTTGCCGTTCTCGTCGGCCAGGTGGATGGCGGTGTTCTTGGCGAGGATGGTGATGCCGCGCTCGCGCTCGAGGTCCATCGAGTCCATGACGCGGTCCTGCGTGGAGTCGTTGTCGGTGCCCTCACCCTTGGCCCGACCGAGTGCGCCGGCCTGGCGGAGGAGGGCGTCGACCAGGGTGGTCTTGCCGTGGTCGACGTGGGCGATGATGGCCACGTTGCGCAGGTCGTCACGGGTGGGCATGCGAGAGGCACCTCAGGAGTTCGGGGACCCGCGGCGGCTGCGCTCGCGGTGTCAGGTGTAACGGCCGCCGGCCCGGCGACCTTCCCAGCCTAAGCGCTCAGCGCTCCGCGAGGTCGGCCCGCGGGCGGTCGGCCACCGCGAACGTTCCCCCGGCGGCGGCGATCGTGACCAGACTCACCGCCAGCCAGGCCGCCATGCCCACCCCGAGGGCGAGCACGTGGGCCAGCACGAACGCGCCGACGTAGAGCGCGCCGAGGCCCAGGGCCACCGCCCAGCCGCGCCGCTGCACCCACAACCAGGCCGCCGCCAGCCCGCCGAGGGCGAAGACGGCGCCGCCCAGCGCCCGGACGCCGGTGCCCTGCGCGATCCCGAAGCCGGCCGCGAGCCCGACGGCGACGAGGAGGGCGGACGGGACGTGGGTGCGGACACGGGGCAGCGCGGACGTCGTCATGCCCCGAGTGTCCCCTCGCCTGCCCGGCCGCTCAGTTCCCGGGCGGCGCCCACGGCGCGATGCCCCACGCGCCGCCGTCGGCGATGTCGAACGGCGCCCCGGGCGGGCCGCCGACCACCCCCGCCGTCCCCGGCTCGGCCGACGGGTCGAGGGCCACGGTCACCGACTGAGGCGTCGCAGCGTCCGCCCAGCCCGCGTACGTCCGCCAGGTCAGCAACGCCAGCGCCGTGCCGCCGGGGGCGATGCCGACCCGCTCGGTGCTCGGCGGCCCCCCGGTCGGGCTCCGGCCCGGCTCGACGGTCAGCGACAGCGGCCGCCCGCCCTGCAGCAGCGTCACCACGGGCACGCCCTGGACCCAGCACGGGACGTCGCCGGTGTTGCGCGCCTGCACGCTCGCGGCCCGGGCACCCAGCGCGGCGTCGAAGCCGACCACCGTGTAGTCGAGCTGATCCTGCGCGCACCGGACGTCGGCCTCGACCGACGGCGGGGCGGGCGTCTCCGGCGCGGGCGGCAGCGGAACGGGGGACGGCAGGGGCGCGGGCGTCGTCGGCGGGGCGCCGGCCACCGGGTCCTCCGGCAGGGGTGGGTCGTCCGCCCCCAGCACCCCGACGCCGAGCCGCAGCAGGACTCCCCCGCCGCCGAGGACGAGGAACGCACACAGGGCGAGGGCGGCGACGGCGGCGCCGCGGCGGGCCGGGGCACCCCTCCTCGAGGCGCCGCCCGGTCCGGCGGGCATCCAGCGGGCGACCGCGACCCCGAGCGCGACCAGCACGCCGACGCCGGCCGCGAGGGTCGACCAGTCCCCGAGCTGCACCCGGCCCGCGCCGAGGGCGGCCAGCACGAGGCCCGTGGTCGCGGCGCCGACCAGCAGCCCGGTGAGCGCGGCGCGGCGCGGTGACGTCGCCGGCGCACCGAGCCGGGTGTCGAGGAGCGCGAGCAGGCCGGCCTGCGCCAGCCAGGCGCCGAGCACCACGGCCGGCGCCGCGTGCGCGCCGAGGAGCAGCGCGAACAGCGCGGGCAGGCTGCCGCCGAGGCACAGCAGCGCCGCGGCCGCGCCGGCGGCGGCCGCGTGCAGCGGCACGGGCAGCGAGCGGACCGGCGCGGTGGCGCGCACCGCCGGCAGCAGCACCACGGTGAGCGCGGTCGCGGCGAGGACCAGGCCGCCGCCGACCGCGACCCAGACCCACAGGTGGGCCAGCGCGGCCTCGGCGTCGGCCGGCGAGCAGGCGCCGGACAGCCGGCGCGAGCAGGGCGGGCCGTCGTCCGGGTCGAACCAACCGGGCCGGTACCAGGCGCTGCGCCACGTGGCGCCCGCGAGGAGGATCCAGCCGAGGACGCCGGCGATCCTGGCGCAGCGCCGCAGGACCCGCTCGCGACCCGCCACGCCACCTCCTCCGGTACCCGACCGGGCCGGATACTGCCGGACGCGCGCCGACGGCGGACCGCGGACACGACGAGGGCCCCGGGCGGATCGCCCGGGGCCCTCGGCCGAGTCGGATCAGGCGGTGCGGAGCACGGCCTCGATCTCGAGCTCGACGGTGATCTTGTCGCCGACGACGACGCCGCCGCCGTCCATGGGCATCTTGATGTCGACGCCGAAGTCGTTGCGGTTGATCTCGGTGCGGGCCGAGAAGCCGGCGCGGGTGCCGCCGTAGGCGTCGGGGCCGAAGCCGTTCAGCTCGAGGGCCAGGGTGACCGGCTTGCTGCGGCCCTTGATGCTCAGGTCGCCCTCGACGAACCAGTCGGCGCCGTCGGTGCGGACCGAGGTGGAGCGGAAGGTCATCTGCGGGTGGTTGTCGACGTCGAAGAAGTCGGCGGAGCGGATGTGCGCGTCGCGCTGCTCCTGCCGGGTGTCGATCGAACCGAGGTCGATGGTGGCGGTGACGGTCGACCGGGCCGGGTCCTCGGCGGTGACGATCTCGCCGGAGAAGTCGCGGAAGTAGCCGCGGACCTTGCTGACCATCATGTGGCGGACGGAGAACCCGACCGTCGAGTGGCTGGCGTCGATGTCCCAGGTGCCGACGACGTACCCGGGGATCTGCGTGACGGTGCTGGTCATGTTCATCTCCAAGTGATTGAGCGTTTGATCTTCTGCTCGACCACAGCATAGTTGAGGGCTCATCTATTCCGCTAGTACTCTGGCGGCATGAGCACGCACGTGTCCCCCGGGTCGGATGCCGGGCAGCCGGTCGGCCCGGTCGGTGAGCCGCGCTGGCTCTGCGCCGACGAGCAGCAGGCCTGGCGGGCGTGGCTCTACAGCACACTGCTCCTCCAGGACCGGCTGGACCGCGAGCTCACCCACGCCACCGGCATCTCCCACGCCTACTACGAGATCCTGGTGAACCTCTCCGAGGTCCCCGAACGCCGACTGCGGATGAGCGAGCTCGCCGACCGGTGCCTGTCCTCGCGCAGCCGGCTGTCGCACGCGGTCTCCCGGCTGGAGGAGCGGGGCTGGGTGCGCCGGCAGGTGTGTCCCGACGACGGCCGCGGACAGCTCGCCGTCCTGACCGACGAGGGCTTCGCCGCGCTGGAGGCCGCAGCGCCGGTACACGTGGAGAGCGTGCGCACCCACCTGTTCGACCAGCTCTCCCCCGAGCAGGTGGAGGCGATGCGCGACCTCGGCGAGACGCTGCTGCGCCACCTCGACCCGCACTGAGCGCCGCCGCGCTCCGACCCGGGTCGGACGCGCGGATCGTCCCCCGGGTGGACGACGCCGCGCGCACCGCTGCCTAGGGTCGTCGCGATGGACGGCCGCCCACCCCTCGTGCGCCTGGAGACGCGGCTGCGCGAGCACCCGCTGGGCGTGGACGCCGGGATCGCGGCGGTCCTGTTCCTGCTGACCGTCCTGCTCCCGTTCGAGACCTACTGGCCGGGCGCGGCCACGGCGTTCGTCATCGGCGTGCTGCTCACCGCCCCGCTGGCCTGGCGTCGCCGGCGGCCGGTGCGGGCGGCCGCGGTGGTCGTGGCCGCCGGGCTGCTGGAGCTCGCGGTCGTCGAGACCTTCTTGGTGGCCAACGTCGCGGCGCTGGTGATGGTGCACGCCCTCGCCGCCTACGCCCCCCGCTGGGCCGGCCGCGCCGGGCTGGCGCTCGGGCTGCTGGGCGCGCTGCTCGCCGGGCTGCGCTACTTCTCCTCCGGCGCCAGCGACGCGCTGCTCCCCAGCACCGCGTCGATCGCCGTCGCGGTGGTCGCCGCCTGGGCGCTGGGCGACCTGCGCCGCGCCCGCGTGCGCCGGCTGGCCGACCTGCAGGAGCGCGCCCGGCTGCTGGAGCTCGAGCGCGAGCAGGAGATGCGGCTGGCCGCCACCGCCGAGCGTGCCCGCATCGCCCGGGAGATGCACGACGTCGTCGCCCACTCCCTCTCGGTGGTGATCGCGCAGGCCGACGGCGGCCGCTACGCCGGGCGCGCCGACCCCGCCGCCGCCACCGAGGCGCTCGAGGCGATCGCCGCCACCGGCCGCCAGGCGCTCGCCGACATGCGCGGCCTGCTGGGGGTGCTCCGGCAGGACGGCGGTGAGGAGTACGCCCCGCAGCCGGACGTCGCCGCGATCCCCGGCCTGGTCGACGACGTGCGGACCAGCGGCCTGGACGTCGACCTGCTGGTGGAGGGCGCCGCCCGGGACCTGCCGGCCGGCCCGCAGCTGGCCGCCTACCGGATCGTCCAGGAGTCGCTGACCAACGTGCTCAAGCACGCCGGCCCCGCCGGCCGCGCCTGGGTGCGGCTGCACTGGCGGCCCGACGCGCTGGAGCTGTCGGTGCTCGACGACGGCCGCGGGGCGTCGGCGGCGATGGTGGAGGGCGACGGCGCCGGCCAGGGGCTGCTGGGCATGCACGAGCGCGCCCGGCTGCACGGCGGCCGCCTGGACGCCGCCCCCCGCCCGGGCGGCGGTTTCGGGGTGCACGCCGTCCTCCCCTACCCTGCGCCGCGATGACGACGGCGAGCGAGCGCGGTCTCGGGTCCGCGGCGACGACCGAGCCGATCCGCGTCGTCCTCGTCGACGACCAGCAGATGGTCCGGGCGGGCTTCCGCATGGTCATCGACTCCCAGCCCGACCTGACCGTCGTCGGTGAGGCGGGCACCGGAGCGGACGCGGTGGCGCTCGTGGCGTCCACACCGGCCGACGTCGTGCTCATGGACGTCCGGATGCCGGGGATGGACGGGATCGAGGCCACCCGGCGGGTGACCGCGCTGCCGGCGCCGCCGCGGGTGGTGGTGCTGACCACCTTCGACCTCGACGAGTACGTCGTGGCCGCCATCGGCGCGGGGGCCAGCGGTTTCCTGCTCAAGGACGCGCCGCCGGAGGAGATGCTGGCCGCGGTCCGCACCGTGCACGCCGGGGACTCGGTGATCGCCGCCAGCTCCACCCGGCGGCTGCTGCAGCACGTCGCACCGATGCTGCGCGGGGGGCTGCCGG
This sequence comes from Geodermatophilus sp. CPCC 206100, assembly GCF_048569675.1. Taxonomy (NCBI): domain Bacteria; kingdom Bacillati; phylum Actinomycetota; class Actinomycetes; order Geodermatophilales; family Geodermatophilaceae; genus Geodermatophilus; species Geodermatophilus sp. CPCC 206100. Next base: position 4,812 of record NZ_JAQISV010000046.1, on the reverse strand, counting down.
CGACAGCGGCCGCCGACGGGCTCGCCGACCTGACCCCCCGGGAGCGGGAGGTGCTGGTGCAGATGGCCTACGGGGCGACGAACACCGAGATCGCCGCGCAGTTCGTCGTCAGCGAGGCGACGGTGAAGACCCACGTCGGGCGGGTGCTGGCCAAGACCGGCTCGCGCGACCGGGTGCAGGCCGTCGTCCTGGCCTACCGCACCGGCCTGGTGCAGCCCAGCGACCTCCTCCGCAACGCCCCCTCCTGACCACCCGGCCCCCTGTGTCGGTTTTCGCGGAAACCGACGGACCCCGGTGGTCGGTTTTCGCGTTAACCGACGGACCCCGGTGGTCGGTTCTCGCGGGAACCGACGGACCCCGCGGTCCGACCGGGGGCGGACGGCGGGTCGGACCCGGGACCGACCCCGGGATCACCCCGCGCTCCGACGCGGAGGGCCGCTCCCGACCGGCAGCGTGGTCGACGTTCCCCGACCACTGCCCGGAGGTTGTGCCTTGTCCGCTCCCGTCCCCGTCATGACCGTCCCCGGAGAGCCCCCGTCCTCGGCCGCCGCCGTCCGCGCGGCCGGACTGACGAAGACCCACGGCTCCGGCGAGACCGCCGTGCACGCCCTCGCCGGGGTGGACGTCGACTTCGACCGCGGCGCCTTCACCGCGATCATGGGCCCGTCCGGCTCGGGCAAGTCGACCCTGATGCACTGCCTCGCCGGCCTGGACACCGCCACCAGCGGGCGGGTGTGGCTGGGCGACACCGAGATCACCAGCCTGCGCGACGACCAGCTGACCCGGCTGCGCCGCGAGCGGATCGGCTTCGTGTTCCAGGCGTTCAACCTGCTGCCCGTGCTCGACGCCCGCGAGAACATCCTGCTGCCCCTGCAGCTGGCCGGCCGCCGTCCCGACCCGGCCTGGTTCGACGCGGTCGTCTCCCGGCTCGGGCTGCGCGAGCGGCTGCGGCACCGTCCGTCGGAGCTGTCCGGCGGCCAGCAGCAGCGGGTCGCCGTCGCCCGGGCACTGCTCCCCCGCGCCGACGTCGTCTTCGCCGACGAGCCCACCGGCAACCTGGACTCCCGCGCCGGCGCCGAGGTGCTCGACCTGCTGCGCAGCAGCGTCCGGGAGACGGGACAGACCGTCGTGATGGTCACCCACGACCCGATCGCCGCCGCCTACGCCGACCGCGTGGTGCTGCTCGCCGACGGCCGCCTGGCCGGGGAGATCGAGCGGCCGACCGCCGACTCCGTCGTCTCCGCGCTCCGCGGCCTGGGGGCCTGACGTGCGCTCGGTGACCCTCGCCTCGGTCCGCGCGCACGCCGCGCGGCTGGTCGCCTCCTGCCTGGCGATCGTGCTGGCGGTGGCGTTCGTCGTCGCCACGCTCGTGCTCAACGAGACCACCCGGACCACCGTGCTCACCGCCGCCGGCGCCCAGTACGTGGGCACCGACGTCGTGGTCACCTCCGACGACGGGCGGTCGCTGGCCGGCGACGCGGCGGCGCTGGCCGCGCTCGACGGCGTGCAGGCCGTCGCTCCTGGGTGGCAGACGTCGGTCCAGGCCCTGGTGCCCGGCCGCGCCGGCCCGCAGTTCGTGGTGGTCGACACCGTCGCGGACGACCCCGCGCTGCGCTGGCAGCGCCTGACGGCCGGCTCCCTCCCAGACCGGGACGGCGAGCTCGCGGTGAGCGAACGGGTCGGCGCCCGGGTCGGTGACCAGCTGCGGGTGGTGAGCACGGCCGCCGACGGCACGGAGACGACCGCGCCGGCCACCGTGACCGCCGTCGTCGACCTGGGCGGCGACCCCGAGGCCGGGCTCTACGGCCGGGCCTGGACCACCCCGGCCCAGGCGCGGGCGTGGGGCGCGGTCGACCCCACCGAGCTGCGGGTGGCCGGCGGACCGGGCACCGACGAGGCGGCGCTGGCCACCGCCGTCGCCGCCGCGCTCGACGGGCAGGCGGTGACCGTCCGCACCGGCCCCGAGCAGGCGGAGGTCCGGGCGGCGAGCATGCTCGGCAACGCCACCGCGCTGGCCGCCGTCCTCCTGGTCTTCGGCACCGTCGCGGTGGTCGTCGCCGGGCTGGTCATCGCCAACACCTTCGCCGTCCTGCTCGCCCAGCGGACCCGCGACCTGGCGCTGCTGCGCTGCGTCGGGGCCACCGGCGCCCAGGTGCGCCGCAGCGTGCTCGGCGAGGCGGCGCTGACCGGCCTGGCCGCCTCCCTGCTCGGGGTGGGCGCGGGCATCGGGCTGGCCGGCGCCGTGTCCGCGCTGGCCCGGAGCGTCGAGTCCCCGGTGCCGCTGTCGGGGCTGTCCGTGCCGTGGACCGCCGTCGTCGCGGGCCTCGCCGTCGGCGTCCTCACCACCCTCCTGGCGGCGCTGGCCCCCGCCCGGGCCGCCACCCGGGTGGCGCCGCTGGCGGCGATGCGGCCCGTGGACGCGGCGCCGCTGCGCTCGCGGCCGGGGGTGCTGCGGCTGGCGCTGGGCCTGGTGCTGCTGCTGCCCGGGGCCGCGCTGCTGGCCCTGGGCGTCGTCGTGTCCAGCGTGTTCGTCGCGCTGCCCGGCGGCGTGGCCAGCTTCCTCGGCGTCGTGCTGCTGGCCCAGCGGGGCGTGCCGCCGGTGGTGCGCGCGGCCGGCGGCCTGGTCACCCGGGTCGGCGGCGTCCCGGCGCGGCTGGCGGCGGGCAACGCCACCCGCAACCCGCGGCGGACGGCGGCGACGGCGACCGCCCTGCTCATCGGCGTCACCCTCACCACCGCGATGGTCGTGGGCACCGCCTCGACCCGGGCGAGCGCCGACGCGAGCCTCGCCGCCGCCTACCCCGCCGACGTCGTCGTCGAGGGGCTCTCCGGGGAGCTGCCGGGGACGCTGCTGGACCGGCTCGAGGGCGTCGACGGCGTCACCCTCGGCACCGCGCTGCGCAGCGCCACGGTCACCGGCCCGGACGGCGGGGACTGGTCGGTGTACGGCGTGGACGCGGCCGGCGCCGTCCCGGTGCTGCGCTCGACCGCCGACACCCCGCTGCCGGACCCGGGCGAGGTCGTCGTCCCCGAGGCGCTGGCCGAGTCGTGGGCGGTGACCGACGGGTCGCCGGTGGACCTCACCGCCGGCGGCGGGACGCTCCCGCTGCGGGCGCAGGTGGCCGGCGCCGACTCGCCGCTGCTGGTGGACGCCGGGGACCTCGCGCGGCTGGTCCCGGACGCCGCGATCGGGCAGCTGTGGCTGCGGGTGGCCGACGGCGCCGACGAGGCCGCGGTGGTCGACGCGGTGACCGACTCGGTGGGCACCGCGGTCGCCGACGCGCAGGTCACCGGGGTGGTCGACCTCCGCCAGCAGATGAACGAGGTGCTCGACGTGCTGCTGCTGGTGGTCACCGGCCTGCTCGGCGTGGCCGTGGTCATCGCGCTGATCGGCGTCGGCAACACGCTGGCGCTCTCGGTGGTGGAGCGGCGGCAGGAGAACGGGCTGCTGCGCGCGATGGGTCTCACCCGGCGGCAGCTGCGCGGGCTGCTGGCGTGGGAGGCGGTGCTCGTCTCCGGCGTGGCCGCGGTGCTGGGCGTCGTCCTCGGCGGGGTCTACGGCGTCACCGGGACCGCCTCGGTGTTCGGGATGGCCGGCGAGGTCGTGGTGGACGTGCCGTGGCTGCAGGTGGCCGCGATCGTCGCGGTCGCGACCGTGGCGGGGCTGCTGGCCTCGGTGCTGCCCGCGCGCCGCGCCGTCCGCACCTCCCCCGCCGCCGCGCTCGCCGGCGGAGCGGGGTCGCTGGAGTGCGGGAACCGCACCCCTGCGACTCCACTCAGCGGGTGCGGGGAGCGGCCCGGCGGGTGGGCGCGGCGGTGGCGGGGTCCTCCGGCCAGGGGTGCCGCGGGTACCGCCCGCGCAGCTCGGCGCGGACGGCGGGGTAGCCGGTGGTCCAGAACCCGGCCAGGTCAGCGGTGGTCGCCACCACCCGGTTCGCCGGGGAGAGCAGCTGCAGCCGCAGCGGGCGACCGGCCACCACCGGCGCGGCCGCCCAGCCGAACACCTCCTGCACCCGCACCGAGAGCGTCGGCACCGCCGGGTCGGTGTAGTCCACCCTCACCCGCGAGCCGGTCGGGACCTCCACCCGCTCGGGCACCAGCTCGTCGAGCCGCCCGGCCAGCTGCCACGGCACGAGCGCCCGCAGCGCCGCGACGACGTCGATCCGGGTCAGGTCGGCGCGGCTGCGGGCGGCGGAGAGAGCCGGGGTGGCGGCGAGCGCGGTGCGCAGCGCGTCGTCGTCCACCGCGGGCCAGGGCTCCCCGAGACCGGCGTGCGCGGCGGCCAGCCGTTCGCGCAGCGCCGTCGCGGCCGGCGTCCAGCGCAGCAGCGCGAGCCCCTCGCGGCGCAGCCCCTCGCCGACGGCGGCGGCGACCGCGCTGGGATCGGGGTCCGGCAGCGGGCGCTCGGCGAGCACGATCGCGCCCAGCCGCTCGACGCGGGCCGCGACCACGTCGCCGTCCCGCCAGGCCACCTCCGGCCCCTCGGCCACGGCACCGACCTCCCGGGCGGTGGCCTCGTCGACCGCCACCGCCGCGCGCACCCGCGCGTCGCGCCGGCCCGGCTGCCGGTCCGCGGCGGCCACCGCCAGCCACGCCGCACCGCCCAGCGCGGTGCCCGGCGGCAGTTCCGCGCCGGTGCCGGCCGCCAGCAGGTAGGTGCGCTCGGTGCCGGGACGGCGGCGGGCCAGCCACTCGGGGTGGGCCAGGGCGACGACCAGGCCGGCGGCGACGTCGTCGGGCGGGCCGGGGTCGGCGGCGCGCGGCACGGCGCGGGCCAGCCGGGCCGCCTCCTCGCGCCAGCGCGCGGCCGCC